>NZ_JBWZQN010000040.1:0-31126 GCF_056724605.1 Prolinoborus fasciculus
ACACCAACGATTATATTTTTTAAAGATTGAGTTATACGAACCAAATTCTTTAGGCAAATCACGCCATGGGCAGCCTGTTCTTATTCTATAAAGTATTGCTTCGACAAAATTTCTCAAATTAGATTTGAAATAGATATCAAAATTTCGGAAAATAGAAAGTAACTTAGACCAGTGTTGATCATTCAGCATTGTACGAGGCATAGCGAGAAGTAAATTTAGTTTGGCGATTAAATTTTACTTTCTCGCTATTTTTTTGAACAGTAAATGTCAACAGACCCTAATAAAGTTTACAGAATTAACACAGGCTTAAGCCCCATTATTCAAAGTGTACATAAGAGAAAAGATGCACGTTAAATGGAATATCATTTAGACTTTTGTAGAGGGAAATGAAAGCCATCTTTTCGCTTTAAAAGAACATGAGAAAGGCTGTTCTTGTATTCAAGATTTGAGTGAAAAGTAAACTAAATTAAGAATTCCTTAAGTTGAATAAATCATCAAAGATCAGCATTTTTTAAAAATAAAAGGACATAAAACCCATATCCAGACTTAAGTCTAATGAATTATTTTTAAGCAACATGCGGAAATTTTATCCATTTTTATTTTTAAATAAATTTATATGAAACAGTATCTTAATATAATTTATCGAGATTTTACTAAGACTTTGATCTACTCATTTTTTAAATAAATACTGAAGATTCTTGCAGACTATTGGATTAATTTTCATAAGCCCACTAATCTTTAGCTATCCCAACGGATCGTCGAAAATCTGAACAAGTCATTGAGGGTGTGATTTGAGCGGTTCGTTGCAGAAAAATCCTAATATTATTACAGGAATATATCATGACTACATACCAAACAGCGATTGATGCAATCCGCGAATTAAAAGCGAAATTCGGTAACACTTGGGCAGACATCAGTCCTGAAGATGCTGCGCGTATGCAACTTCAAAACCGTTTCAAAACTGGTTTAGACATTGCGAAATATACAGCGGCAATTATGCGTCGTGATATGGCTGCTTATGATGCAGACTCTAGCAAATACACTCAATCACTAGGTTGCTGGCACGGTTTCATCGCGCAACAAAAAATGATTGCGAACAAAAAATACTTCGGTACGACTGAACGTCGCTACATCTACCTTTCTGGTTGGATGGTTGCAGCGCTTCGTTCAGAATTCGGTCCACTTCCTGACCAATCTATGCACGAAAAAACGTCTGTTCCTGCATTGATCGAAGAAATCTACACTTTCTTACGTCAAGCTGACGCGAAAGAACTAAACGACTTGTTCCGTGCACTTAAAAAAGCACAAGAAGCGGGCGACACTGCTAAAGCAGCTGAAATCACTTCACAAATCGACAACTTCCAAACTCACGTTGTGCCAATCATTGCAGACATCGACGCTGGTTTCGGTAATGAAGAAGCGACTTACTTACTTGCTAAGAAAATGATCGAAGCGGGTGCTTGTGCACTACAAATCGAAAACCAAGTTTCTGACGCGAAACAATGTGGTCACCAAGCTGGTAAAGTAACAGTTCCACACGAAGACTTTATCGCGAAAATCCACGCTCTCCGCTATGCATTCCTGGAAATGGGTCTTGACGACGGTATCATCGTTGCACGTACTGACTCTGAAGGCGCTGACTTGACTCAAAAAATCCCAGTGGTTAAAGAGCCAGGCGACATCGCTTCTCAATACATCAGCTACTTAGACACAACTGAAATCGACATTTCAGAAGCGCAAGAAGACGAAATCCTGATCAAGCGTGATGGTAAACTTCACCGTCCTAAACGTCTTGCTTCTGGTCTATACCAGTTCCGTGAAGGCACTCAAATCGACCGCGTTGTACTTGACTGTGTAACTAGCCTACAAAACGGTGCTGACCTTCTTTGGATCGAAACTGCGACTCCAAACGTTGCTGAAATTGCTCACATGGTTAATCGTGTACGTGAAACAGTTCCAAATGCGAAACTTGTTTATAACAACTCGCCTTCGTTCAACTGGACTTTAAACTTCCGTCAACAAGCGTATGACCGTTGGGTTGCTGAAGGTAAAGACGTTTCTGCTTACGACCGTGCTAAGTTAATGAGCGCTGAGTACGATGCAACTGAACTGGCTGCTGAAGCTGACGAAAAAGTTCGTACATTCCAAGCTGACGCTGCTCGTGAAGCGGGTGTGTTCCATCACTTGATCACACTTCCGACTTACCACACAGCTGCACTTTCTACTCATGAGCTTGCTCAAGGTTACTTCGGTACTGAAGGTATGTTGGCTTATGTTGCTGGCGTACAACGTAAAGAAATCCGCGGCGGTATCGCATGTGTTAAACACCAAGCAATGGCTGGTTCTGACATCGGTGATGACCACAAAGAAATCTTCGCTGGTGACAATGCATTGAAAGCTGGTGATGATTCTAAAAACACAATGAACCAGTTCAGCGCTTAATCCGCTTAATTGATTCACCAAAAAACCCTGCATCTGCAGGGTTTTTTGTTTGGAAAAATGCTATTAATAAATAGGGAAGAGCAATCTCAAGAACGTGCTCAAAAGGGATTATCCATAATTTCTCCATGATTGTTTTTTATCGCAGTTTTTATGTGTTTAATTCTTGCATTCTAGTGCTATGTCACTGAATATTTGGATATAGCATGCTTATGTTCTGCATCAATTTACCCCCTATTTAATTAAAAGTGACCCGGACTTATGCTGTCTAAATTTTTTATCCACCGCCCGATCTTTGCTGGGGTACTGGCGATTGTTGTCATGGCAATCGGCTTGTTCGCAGTAATGAACCTGCCAGTGGAACGTTATCCGGACATTGCCCCGCCAAGGATAACGGTGGCAGCAACTTATAGCGGCGCTTCTGCGGAAACCGTGGAAGAAAGCGTGACTCAAGTGCTGGAACAGCAAATCAAAGGCATTGATCATCTGCTGTATTTCAGCTCGAGTAGTGATTCTTCAGGGCGTAGTCGGGTCAGTATTAGTTTTGAAAATGGTACCGATCCGGATACTGCACAGGTGCAGGTACAAAATGCGATTAATGGCGTTCTGAACCGCTTGCCAGAAGATGTGCAACGCCAAGGTGTTAATGTCTTTAAATCGCTCGGCGATACCCATATGGTGATCAGCCTGTATGATGAGTCGGGGCGCAGCAACAATATTGAACTTTCCGACTATCTGATGACCCATCTGGAACAGGACATTTCCCGGATTGAAGGCATTGGTGAGGTTGATGTTTTTGGTTCACAATATGCGATGCGGATCTGGCTGAATCCGGCAAAATTAAAACAATATAACCTGATGCCAAGCGATGTGCGTGCTGCGATTGAAGCCCAGAATACTCAGGTTGCGGCAGGGGCGATTGGTGATCTTCCCGCCATAGACGAGCAATACCTGAATGCCAAAGTCACTTCGGGATCGCGACTAAAAACCGTGGAAGAATTCCAGAATATTATTGTTAAATCGGATCGTGCCGGCAGCTTTATTTATTTAAAAGATATTGCCCGGGTGGAACTGGGTGCTGAAAATTATCAGTCTTATAGTACCAATAATGGTTATCCATCAGCAGGGTTAGGTATTTCGCTGGCGTCAGGGGCCAATGCCATTGCCACCTCTGATCTGATTAAAGCTGAAATTGCCCGCATTTCCCAGCAATTGCCTGACGGGTATAAAATTGCCTACCCACGTGATAATACGCCCTTTGTACAAGAATCAATTAAAGAAGTGGTCAAAACCCTGATCGAAGCCGTGATTTTGGTCATCATTGTGATGTTCATTTTCTTGCAGAACTGGCGTGCCACCTTGATTCCTACCGTGACTGTTCCAGTGGTGATTTTGGGTACCATGGCGGTGCTGTATGCACTGGGTATGAGTATCAACACCTTAACCTTATTTGCGCTGGTTCTGGCGATCGGCCTGTTGGTGGATGATGCCATTGTCGTGGTAGAAAACGTCGAACGGCTGATGCATGAAAAGCAACTGTCCGCCAAGGACGCTGCCCTGGAATCCATGCAGGAAATCAGTGGGGCACTGATCGGGATTACGTTGGTTTTAACCGCAGTCTTTATTCCGATGGCTTTTTTTGGCGGATCGACTGGCGTGATCTACCGACAGTTTTCTATCACTTTGGTTGCTGCGATGTCGCTGTCCTTAATGGTGGCATTGATTCTAACCCCAGCATTGTGCGCGCTTATTCTAAAACCGAATCCTAAACCGGCAAAATGGGCATCCTGGTTTAACCAGAAATTGGAGCATTTAAAACATCGTTATCTGAATCTGTCTAAACTCACGATTCAGCGTCAGGCGATCTGTTTGCTGCTGTTTGCCGGATTGATCGGTATATTTGCACTGTTTTATCGTGCCTTGCCGACCAGTTTCTTACCGAGTGAGGATCAGGGGATTTTGAGCCTGCAGATTAAATTGCAGGAAGGCGCCCCGATGAAAAATACCATTCAGATCGGAGAGGAAGTCCGTAAGTATTTTCTGGATCAGGAACAAGCCAATGTCAATCTGGTGATGATCCGTTATGGGCGAAATTTCTCTGGAACTGGTCAGAACCTCGCGACCGGTTTTGTAGCGTTGAAACATTGGGATGAGCGTTCCGGTCAGGACAATACTGCACAAGCGATTCGTGAACGGGCCTTGAAGCATTTTCAAAGTAATCGCAATGCACAAATTAACGTGTCCATGCCAGCTTCAGTCAATGGTCTGGGACAAACCGATGGTCTGGATTTCTGGATTCGAGATATCAATGGCAATGGCCGGCAATATCTGGAACAGCAATTTAAAGCGCTGGAAGCTCGGGCGGGCAACTATACGAGCTTTGAAAATCTGGGCAAGCGTTCTAATCCTGACAAAGCAGAACTACGTGTCAATATTGACCAGAAACAGGCCATGGCCAATGGCCTGACCCAATCGGCGATTAACAGTACCTTATCCAGTGCTTGGGGCGGCAGTTATATCAATGACTTTATTGATCGCGGCCGGATTAAACGGGTGATCATGCAGGGTGATGCTGAATTCCGTTCCAAGCCGGAAGATCTGGCACAGTGGCATGTACGAAATGACCAAAATCAGATGGTGCCTTTCAGTAACTTCTCGCAAGTGGGCTGGAGTGGTGGTCCTGAAGTGGTCAACCGCTTTATGGGGTATACCGCATTGCAAATGGAAGCCGATCGGGCCAAAGACAGCAGTTCCGGCCAGGCCATGCAAGATGTGGAAGCTTTAATTGCCGAGCAGGAAGGGGTGGATGTGGTCTGGAGCGGTCTTTCTTTCGAGGAAAAACAGTCCAATAATCAGGCGATCTGGCTGTATCTGATTTCAATTGGTTTTATTTTTCTTTGTCTGGCGGCTTTATATGAAAGCTGGAGCATTCCAACCGCCGTGATGTCAGCTATTCCACTCGGGATTGGCGGCAATATTATTTTCAGTTATCTGGCTGGTTTCCCGAATGATATCTATTTCCAGATTGCCTTGCTGACTACCATTGGTCTGTCCTGTAAGAATGCCATTCTGATTGTGGAATTTGCTTCATTAGCGCAGCAACAAGGTAAATCGGTAGTAGAAGCCGCACTAGAAGGTGCGTCTTTACGTCTACGTCCAATTTTGATGACTTCTTTGGCCTTTGGCGCAGGGATTTTACCGCTGGTCTTTGCTACAGGCGCTGGTGCGGTGAGTCGTCAGGAAATTGGCGTGAGTGTATTTGGTGGTGTCATTTTTGGAACATTGCTGGTGCTGATTTTTATTCCATTTATGTATGTTTTAATTCGTCGACTCATCATCAAAAAATCGCGTGCTTAAAATAAAGGAAAACTCTAGAGCTGAAAAATCCCCGTTTATACGGGGATTTTTTTATCGCCAAAACTCGTCCAATGACTGGTTGCGTTTTCAGCATGGTGTGAAAATTGCTATAAAAATCATCTATTCATACAAGAATGTGTCGTGAGAATGCATCTGATGGGGATTTTTATTCATGTTGTCACGCTTTTTTATTTATCGACCTAAATTTGCAGCCGTCATCGCCATTATCATGATGGTATTAGGAATTTTTGCACTGCAAAAAATTCCGATTGAGCATATGCCGAATATGGATGCACCTGCGTTAGGGGTTTCTGCGGGGTATCGTGGTGCATCTGCGGAAACCGTTGAGCAATCGGTCACGCAAATTTTAGAACAAGCGGTGAAAGGCATTGAAGGTTTGGAAAGCTTTCAGTCCAACAGTAGCGTGGGACGTGCAAATCTGACACTGTCGTTTGAGCAAGGAGTAGATCTCGATCAGGCACTGTTGCAAGTGCAAAATGCGGTCAATGGTGTGCTAAGTCGATTGCCTGAAGAAACCCAGCAAAATGGAGTGGCTGTTTATAAACAAGGTTATGATCAATTTGCATTACTGAGTTTATATGATGAATCAGGGAAGGCGACACCTACAGAGCTTGCTGACTATTTAATGGTGCATGTTGAACCGCGTTTTTCCCGTATTGACGGAATGGGTGAAGTGGAGCTTTATGGCGCAGGCTATGCGATGCGCATTTGGCTCAATCCACATAAACTGCGCCAATTTAATCTGATGCCGAGTGATATTCGCAATGCAGTCGAGGCACAAAATGCACCTCTTGTATCTGGTTCTATTGGTGGATTACCAACAGCACAAGATCAATACATGAATGCCAAGGTCAGTGCGGGATCACGTTTAAGTAGCATTGATGAATTTGAAGAAATCATTGTGAAGACAACAGATTCAGGTTCAGTACTGTACTTGAAAGATGTTGCACGTGTTGAGTTAGGGGCAGAAAGTTATAACCATTTAAATTATACCAACGGTCATTTATCCGCTGCATTATCGATTCAATTGGCGCCACGGAGTAATGCCATTGCGGTTTCAGAGCAGATGCAAACGGTATTGAAAAATGCCCAAGCCAATTTGCCTGCACATTATCAATTGCGTATGACTATGGACAGAACCCCATTTATTACCAGTTCAATTGAACAAGTCGCGAAAACTTTGGTCGAAGCGATGGTACTGGTGGTCTTGGTGATGTTTATCTTCCTGCAAAACTGGCGCGCTACTATTATTCCTGCAGTCACGATTCCGATTGTAGTTTTAGCCACATTTGCGGTGCTGTATGTATTGGGAATGAGCTTAAACAGTTTTACCTTGTTTGCCCTGATTTTGGCGATTGGTCTGTTGGTTGATGATGCCATTGTGGTCGTGGAAAATATTGAACGTTTAATGCATGAAGAACATTTGGATGCTCAGGCTGCAGCTTTAAAGTCAATGAAGGAAATCAGCGGTGCATTGATCGGGATTACTTTGGTCTTAACTGCTGTATTTATTCCCATGGCATTTTTTGGCAGTATGACAGGAGTCATCTATCGTCAGTTTTCCATCACGTTGGTCGTGGCAATGCTACTTTCTTTATTGGTGGCACTTATCATCACCCCTACATTTGCAGCGCAACTGCTAAAACGTCAACCACATCAACCAAAATGGGCACAGCGTTTTAATCGTGGCATGGATAAGCTCACCATACGTTACCAAAAGCTTTCTGCACGTAGCATGCAGTTTAAAATGACGATGTTGGCTGTATTTAGTATATGTGTTTTAGGCTTTGGCTGGCTTTATAAAACCTTGCCCGAAGGGCTAATGCCAACGGAAGATATGGGCTTTGTCATGGGTCAAATTGTGATGCCGGGCAATGCACCACGTTCTGAGATAGAAAAAGTAGGGCGTGAAGTCCAGGACTATTTAATGCAACATGAATCTGAGCGCATTCAAAGCATTGGGATTTGGTATAGCGGAAACAATGTTGGGGTTGGGCCTTATCGTGGTCAGCTATTTGTCGTATTAAAGGACTGGGCAGCGCGTAAAAATCCTGAAGATACCGTCTTTGCTATTGTAGATCGTGCACAAAAGCACTTTGCCAATCATACCAATGCCCAGATTTTCTTTATGGCACCTTCTATGTCAAGTAATGGGCGTGTGGTCGACTTCTGGTTACAAGATCTAGATTCACGGGGTAGCGAGTTTTTACAGCAATCCTTCTCTGAGATTGAAACTCGTGCCAAAGCAAAATCATCGATTGAATATTTACAACTTGATGTACCCAAAGAAAGTGCCGAGCTGAATATTAAACTGGATGTAGAACGTTTACTCAAATATGCCGTACCTCAGCAAAGTTTTAATAGTACGTTGGCTGCGGCTTGGAGTGGTACTTATATCAACGACTTTATTGATCGTGGACAAATCAAACGGGTCATCATGCAAGGCGAAGCGGAGTTCCGTTCTAAACCTGAAGATTTGGCACATTGGCATGTTCGTAATAGCACAGGCGAAATGTTATCGTTTAATCAATTCACTACGCTGAATTGGCAAGGTGGACCGAATAGTATCAACCGTTATATGGGCTATAACGCCGTGCCTGTATATGCAGGTATTCCCAAAGATCAATTTTCGAGTCAAACCATGCAAGATGTCGAAGCTTTAGTCGATGAACAAGACGGAGTAAATTTGGCCTGGAGTGGAGCCGCCTTAGAAGAAAAACGTAGCAGTGGGCAAGCTATTTTCTTGTATCTAATTTCGATTGCCTTTATTTTCTTATGTTTAACGGCACTCTATGAAAGCTGGACGATTCCTGCTGTGGTGTTGACCGCGATTCCTCTGGGCGTGGGAGGAAGTATTCTGTTCTGTGTCTGGTTTGGTTTTGCGAACGATATTTACTTTCATATCGCCTTGCTGACGACTATCGGTCTGTCCTGTAAAAATGCAATTTTGATTGTAGAGTTTGCTGCACAAGCAGAGCGGACAGGTCATACTCCGGTTCAGGCCGCGATAATGGCTGCGGGCTTACGCTTGCGTCCTATTGTCATGACTTCCATTGCATTTGCAGCGGGCGTACTGCCTTTGATGTTTGCCACCGGTGTCAGTGCAATCAGCCGGCAGGAGATTGGCAGTAGTGTTTTTGGTGGGGTGCTATTTGCCACTGTACTGGTACTGCTGTTTATTCCCTTTATGTATGTATTGATCCGTGGTCTGATGGTTAAAAAAACGGTTTCTAAATCAGTGGTGATAGAGCATCCATCTTTAGAAAGTGAACAAGCCTGACTCAGTCAGGCTTTTTTCTGGCTAAATATCGAGGAATTGATTTATACAAAAAATATCGTCATATTGCAGCATGATCATTAAAATTATTCACATGAAAAAATTAGCATACATAGGGATCAGGATAAACATCTCTTGAATGCCAGACTTTTATAATGAGCTGCTTATGCCGACAATTTCAGAAAAAATCCAGAATATCCAACAACAATTACATTCTGAAAATCACGACATCGCTGTAGGCTTACTTAGTCAGCTGAATGTCGCCGATCAGGCGCGCATTTTAAGTCATTTAGATGCTCTGCAACAGGCCCGAATTTTAAGGGAACTGAGTGAACCGAGCTTGGTCTATGCTTTTATGCCCCTAGGGCAGCAGTTAAACGTGGCACAGCACTTATCTATTTCAGAACTTGTTCCCATTCTGGACGCAATGCCCTCTGATGATTTTGTCGATATTTATAAGCAGTTTTCGCCGCCGCTACAGCTGCAATTGATGGGCGCATTATCTGAAGAATCCCAGCAGACACTCAAAGATCTGGCCATCTATCCGGAAGGTACAGCGGGTGCCATGATGAGCTCAAGTTTTGTGACGCTCTCACCCGATTTAACCATGGATGAAGCGATACAGGCTTTACGTGTGGTGGCCGCCGGGCAGGAAACCCTGTATTTGATATATATTGTCGATGCAGAAAAACGGCTGATCGGTGTGATTTCCTTAAGGCAGATCATACAGGCCTTACCTGAGCTGAGCATTGCCGAGGTGATGCAACGTGACGTCATTTCTGCCCAAGTAACAGATGATCAGGAAATTGTAGCTCGAGCCTTGGCCTACTATGATTTTATTGCTCTGCCTGTAGTTGATGCACAGCAAAAACTCTTAGGAATTGTCACCTATGACGATGCAATGGACATTGTCGAAGCCGAAACCACGGAAGATATTTTAAAGTCGGGTGCAGTAACGCCGTTGACTGAAATGAGCCTTAAAACTGCCCCGATTTTGACCCTGTATCAGAAGCGGGTCTTTTGGCTGGTCATTCTGGTTTTTGGCAGTCTGCTCTCTGGAATCGGCATTGCACACTTTGAAGAGATCATTGCCGCACATATCGTGCTGGTATTTTTCTTGCCGCTTTTGGTGGGGAGTGGCGGGAATGCCGGTTCGCAATCAGCCACCTTGATGGTGCGTGCCTTGGCCACAGGCGATGTCGAGTTCAAGGACTGGTTTAACCTGCTCAGTCGTGAATCTCTGGTGGCGCTATGCTTAGGCGGCACCATGGCGATTGCTGTATCCATTCTCGGTTATATCCGGGGAGATATCATGGTCGCTGTGGTGCTGGCCATCAGCATGCTTGGGATTGTGTTGATGGGCTGCCTGATCGGCATGAGTCTGCCTTTTATTTTAAATAAACTCAAACTTGATCCTGCCAGTGCTTCGGCGCCGTTGGTGACTTCCATCTGCGATGCTACCGGTGTAATTCTGTATTTATTCGTTGCTTCCAAATTATTGTTTTAATTCACAGATTGATACATCAGCGTAGAAAAAATACTTTATGCTCAAGAAAATCAGCATTATTTCTGGAATAACCTATGCCTGAGCCTGAACAAAAACCAAAACTAAGCCAACAAGAGGTAATACGTCTGGAACGTGATCTGGCCAAGTTTGCCAATATGATGGATTCCGTGGTGCGTATTCCGTTTACCAAGCAAGGAGTAGGGGCAGACGCGGCTTTGAGTACGATTCCGGTTGCTGGAGATATTGCCGGTTTTATATTGACCTGTTATGCCATTCATAAGGCCAAACAGATCGGGGTGCCGAGTGCCAAACTCAATCCAGTGATGAAGATGGCGGCGATCGATGCGGTAGTAGGATTTATTCCGGTGGCGGGCACGGTCTTTGATATTTTTATCCGGCCCAGTCGCAAGGCACTCGATGTCGTGCACTTGCATATTCGTGAGGAATATCAGATTAGCAGTGACCGGCATGTGGTGCATCCATTTTTGCATGAAAGTCTGGAGCGCAAACAACAGCAATCTGCATTCTGGCGCAATCCCGTGGTGGCCTGGATCTGGATTCATATCCCCGATATTTTAGGTACTTTATTCCTGATTGTATTTGTCTTCGCGATCGGGTGGGGTGCTATGGCGCTGTATCAATGGTTCAGCCAATGATAGGTCAGCTAAAGAATAATTGAATCCAATAAAAAAAGCCTGCAATTGCAGGCTTTTTTTGAATCAAAAATAAAGTTTTACTTAAGCACAATCAAGTTGTTGCAATGCAGCGACACGTTGTTCGATGCTTGGATGCGTCTGGAACAATGCAGCAAGGCTAAAGCCTTCTTCTTTACCCGCAGAAATCGCAAATGCTTTCATTTCTTTCGGCATGGCATCTGGCATTTCAGATTCTGCCTGTAAGCGCAGTAATGCTGAAATCATGGCTTGTTTACCTGCCAGACGTGCACCTGCTTCATCAGCACGGTATTCACGGTGACGAGAGAACCACATCACAATCGACGATGCCAAGATACCGAACACGATATCCAGCACAATAGTAATCACGAAATAGGCAATACCCGGGGCTTCACCTTCTTCACGACCAAAGACATTGCGGTCAATAAAATCGCCCGCGACACGTGCGAAGAACATCACGAAGGCGTTCACAACACCTTGGATCAGTGCCAGAGTGACCATGTCACCATTGGCGACGTGACCAATCTCATGCGCCAATACTGCACGAAGTTCGTCTTTGTTCATACGCTCAAGCAAGCCGGTTGATACCGCAACGAGAGCATCGTTTTTGTTCCAGCCAGTGGCAAAGGCATTCGACTGGTAAGAGGGGAAAATACCCACTTCCGGCATTTTAATGCCTGCACGCTGAGAAAGTTGTGCAACTTCTTGGAGCAACCAGGCTTCAGCTTGGTTACGAGGTGCATTCGGGTCAATCAGTTCAGTACCCGTGGTCTTTTTCGCCATCCATTTAGACATGAACAGGGAAATCATTGAGCCGACCATACCGAACACAAAACAGATGACCAACAGGTTGCCTAGATTCAAGCCACCTGCGCCATGGTAACTACCGACACCGAAGAGTGACAAGATAATGCCAGCTACAACCAGTACCGCGAGGTTGGTTAGCAAGAACAAACCAATCCGCATCATTGAGAAATCCTCTTATTACAGAAAAATAATCTGATTATTAAATGTAAATCATTGAAATCAATATGCGGTGAAATGGAGAAGAATTCAAGGAAAAAATAGCATTTGGCTACAAAAAACACAGGATATTTTTTGTACTAATTAAAACATAGGTCTTTAAAAACAAAGCTGTTTAGAAATTATTCACTCAAATATATTTTTGCAGATGCTGACGCATTGGCGGTGGCATATGAGCCTGCCGGTGCATCGGTGAAACTGCCATCCGCTTGAGCAATGATCTGACGCTGATACTTGGCAGCCTGAATATTGGAAGCTGTGGTGGTTCCAGTCGAATAATTGTCAGAACTGGCAATCACACGGCCAGTATCAGAAGATGCTGTATAGGCAGCACTATGATTACCTAGACCTTGAGCATATAGGTTCTGATAACGGCTGCTGACACGACGGACATAGTCCTGAGTTTCACGAAACGGTGGTACGCCCTTATATTTGGCAACATTACCTTCACCGGCATTATAGCCGGCCAGTGCCAAGGTGGTATTGCCATTAAAACGTTTCAATAACCAGGCCAGATATTTGGCACCTGCCATAATATTCTGCTGCGGGTCATAAGCATTGCTGACATTAAAACGACGGGCAGTCGCGGGCATGAGTTGCATTAAGCCCTGTGCACCGACTGGAGAACGTGCCTGCACATTAAAACCGGATTCGGTATGCATCACGGCTTTAATCAAGCCTTCAGATACACCATAGGTTTGTGCTGCCTGACGGATGATCGAGTCATAGGCATTTTTATTTTTACTATAACTTGGCAATACCGAAGCTTCACTTGAACCCCAGTTGCTATAACTGTGAATATTGCTGTCTGGATAATAGGTTTTCTTTTCTACCTGTAGATGGTTATAGCGACTTTTCTTATTGGTCAATAAAGTACTGCCATTACTGTCACGTAATTGATAGATCGTTTGACCGGCATAAGCAAAATGACAACAGCTTGCTAATAGCAAACCACTGATCCCATAACGCCCCAAAACATACACATTTATTTTCATTGTTTATATTAAGTAAACACAAGCGAGAAAAATTCAATAAAGAGTTTAACAAAAAATTACGGAATGAAAAGACTTGTGCGCTGCATTTATAAACGAGTTTGTAAATGCAAGTCATTTTTTACATTTTAGCAGTAGAAAAAAAAATATGATTTAATTTAAAACCTTAGGCTTGACAGGTTTAACTAATTGATTTTTATAAATAATTAAATTGATCAAAAAATGATCAATTCAAAGAAAAGCCTTATCTTTTGAGCCGGACAAGTTGTCAAGTCTGTTTCAATCCACAAAGTTATCCACAGCTTTTGTGGACAACTGTGGAAAAGTCCAAAAGATAAGCATCTTGACTAAAAAATGAACGCAATCGTTCAATATATCAATCTAAATAAAACATGAAAATGAAACTAATAAGACATTTTCATGAAAATAAATTCTTTTGATGCGATAGCGGTCTGAATCGGCTAAAATTGCGCGGTATTTTTTTTATGGGTTAATCTCGTCTATGTACTCGCCAGTTGAGTCCGAACAAGGATTTAATTTCAAACCTGAACTGCCAACAAGCTCAGCCTACTACCGTTTGTTGAAGAAGCTTCGCCGCCAGGTCGGACATGCCATTCGTGACTTCAAGATGATTGAAGAAGGCGATAAGGTCATGGTGTGTATTTCTGGTGGTAAAGACAGTTATACCCTGTTGGATATCCTGCTACAGTTCAAGCGCATCGCACCGATCAATTTCGATGTAGTGGCTGTGAATCTGGATCAGAAACAGCCAGGCTTCCCTGAAGATGTTCTACCGCGTTATTTAGAAGAAAATAATATTCCGTATTACATTCTGGAAAAAGACACCTACAGCATTACCAAAAAACTGACGCCAGAAGGCAAAACCTATTGTGCAGTCTGTTCGCGTTTGCGTCGTGGTTCTTTATACGGTTTTGCGCAGGAAATTGGCGCGACCAAAGTTGCTTTAGGCCATCATCGTGATGATATCTTGGCGACTTTCTTCCTGAACCTGTTCCATGGCGGCAGCTTGAAAGCTATGCCACCAAAACTGTTGTCTTCAGACAAAAAGAACATTCTGATTCGCCCACTGGCCTATGTGGAAGAAAAAGACATCATCAAATATGCAGAAATGCGTCAATTTCCAATTATTCCATGTAATTTATGTGGCTCTCAGGACAACCTGCAGCGCGCAATTATCAATGACATGTTACGTGATTGGGATAAAGCACATCCAAAACGTCTGCACAGCATTTTTGGCGCATTGCAAAATGTTTCGCCATCGCAGCTGGTCGATCGTGAATTATTTGATTTTGAAGTGCTGGACAGCCAGCGTGAATTCGACTTCAAAGGCGGTGATTCAACTGAAGAAGCTGTGGAAGGCGAGAACCGTCGGATCAATATGGTCAATCTGGGCTTTGCTGCAGACTAATTTTAGAACGTGTAGACATCAGCCTGCGGGTTGATGTCTGCTTATAAACATAAATAAAAATAGAACTACAAAAATTGAACGGCGCGTACAAAATTCGTTAGCCTTTGCGCTAATGATCATGATATAACAAAGCACAAGCATAATAGCTTCAACATGATGTCGTCTGGATAGTCGACACAAATGAACAAATAATTTGAGGAAAGATCATGCCTGCTTTTTTAACTGATGATTGGTTTTCAACTGTAGAAACTCTAACTGCGCAAGCTGGCGATTTGAATTTGCCACCAGCTTTGGCGAACCTTGCGATTAATTTGGTTGTAGCGGACACTACAGGTAATACTGAACTATCTTTAGATGGTGGGGCAATCAAAAAAGGTTTGTCTTCAAATGCCAAAACTACGCTGAATATGGATGGCGAAACTCTACGTAAAGTTTTTCTAGAGTTTGATATGGCTGCTGCGATGCAGGCCTTCATGACAGGTAAAATCAAAGTACAGGGTGATATGTCACAATTGATGGCACTTCAAACTGCAAAACCAAGTCAGGAACAAAAAGATTTGTTCAAGAAAGTACTTGAAAATACCACGGCTTAATTCTGCTAAGACATTCGCCCGAATAAAGACCAAAAAAGCTTACCCTGAGGTAAGCTTTTTTTATGGCATTTTGATTAACGCTAAGATTTCAGCTTAGATATTCACCAATTGCGGTGTAGTCTTGATATGCTCCAGATAAGCACGAATACGGGTTACATATTGCACCGCTTGACGGTAACGACCATTATTGGCCTTATTCTGATCCAGATAGGCATATAAGTTCACCCAGTTATTCGGGTTCTTGCCTTGCGACTGAATGCGCTTTTGCAACTGATTCACTGCACCTGGACCCATATTATACGCTACCAGTGCAAACCAGTTCCGATCTGGAAAAGGAATATGCTCATAGCGACTAAGCATTTGATCATAATACTTGGCACCACCCTGAATACTTTGAGCAGGATCGGTACGGTTACTCACGCCCATGGCTTTTGCTGTACTGTTGGTCAGCATCATCAAACCACGCACACCCGTCGGAGAAACTGAATTCGGTTTCAGATAAGATTCCTGATAACCAATGGCCGCCAGTAAATGCCAATCCAGATCATATTGCTGAGCGGTCTGTTTAAAGCTCGCTTCATAGATCGGCAGGCGATTGTTCAAATCACGTTGAATAGTGGTCCAAGATTCCTCTTTCACGACATTCTGATTATAAAATGAAGCAAGCTGCTTAATGGCACCACTTTGTTTGCCTTTGCAGACAAAAGCACTGGCCGTCTGGCTCAAAGGATCTGTAGCAGATTTAAACACCAGATTTAAATTGGTATTCAAGCCATTACTCGACAGAATTGATTCATCGCCACAAGTGGCCGAGAACGACGTCAAACGCTTGTTTTCAATGGTGCGTATATCGGTAGTTGTCATGGCCAGATTGGCTTTACCCTGAGCAACCCATTGTAGTGCCGTATTATTATCAGGGACGATTTTAAAATCGAGCTTTACATTCAGATTGTTAGCATAGTTACGAACCAGATCATAACCGAAGCCATGTAGATGTTGTCCATCCTGAAATACGGTGGTCGGATTTTCAACCGCAACCACGGTCAACTTATTGCTATTGACCACATGATCAAACTGAAGTGTGGTCTTACTTGCATTGATACTGTGTAGGGGAATAAATGCAGTGCTCAGTACAAGTGCTTTCAAAGGGAGAGAAGAAATTACAGATCTTAGGCAAAGCCTCGACCCAGTGGATGAACTACTGTGCATGTTGTCTCCGCTACAAGTAATTTATGCCCTAAAAATCACAGCCAACAAAGCCAGAAATTTTAACAGTTTGATAAATTCAATAAGGGTTGGGCAGTCATGACGTCATTCAAAATGACAAGAGATTTAAAGATAATTATGTAGAAAAACTACATAGATTAAAAAGTAAGCATTTCCGGAAGTTGGTGGCATATTAATGATCTAAAAAACGATTGTCAAATTTTGTACACAAATTATTTTTAAAAATAATTTTAAGATATTGAAATGTAAAGTTAATTTTTTTGGAATTTTGCCATTGTGTTAAAATGGTAAATAAAATAAGCTGTTTGTAAGTTAAAACACTGAAAATATGATCAGCAAGACGTATGAAATCCAACTTAATCACCCGTGCTGGACACGATAAATTGGTGGCAGAACTTAAGAATCTCTGGCATGAAGAGCGTCCTGAAATTACCAAAAAAGTGAACTGGGCCGCCAGTCTCGGCGACCGTTCTGAAAACGCAGACTACCAATATAACAAGCAAATTTTGCGTAAAATTGATCGACGGGTCAGGTATCTCGGCAAGCGCCTCGAAGAGCTGAAAATTATAGATTTTTCCCCGGAGCAAGAGGGCAAGGTCTATTTTGGTGCCTGGGTGGACATTGAAAATGAAGAAGGTGAACAAAAAACTTTACGTATTGTCGGTGTAGATGAAATTTATGATCATCATCCGCAGCATATTTCGATCAGTTCACCGATGGCACGCGCGTTATTAGGCAAGCAGGTCGATGATGAGGCCGAGGTATTGACCCCCTCCGGCAAGAAACTTTGGTTCATCAACTCAATTCGTTATGAAAAGCCAGAAAATTCAGCAGATTAATATAATTGATTTTATTTTGTGCAGTTGATGCAGTGAAAGCATAAAAATATTTGCCAAGCGTGATTTTTGTTTATATGATGTCGGCCATGGAAGCGTGGCAGAGCGGTTTAATGCACCGGTCTTGAAAACCGACGAGGGTGTGAGTCCTCCGTGAGTTCGAATCTCACCGCTTCCGCCAAATTTTAAAAATCCAGTCTATTTGACTGGGTTTTTTTATGTCTCAATATTTTTCAGTTGTTGATCCACTTGATAAGGCAGTTAATTCCTCTCATCATTCTCTGCTGAGTTAAATACAACTTAAGATCATTTCAATATTAAAAACTTTGATTGAAAATACCCAGGTTAGCTTTGATTTCGGGTGATTTTTAGCTGAATAAACCGCTTTTTATAGAAGTTTCGCTAAATTTTATTGCCAAAAATCTAATTTATTTATATGATGGCGGCCAAGGAAGCGTGGCAGAGCGGTTTAATGCACCGGTCTTGAAAACCGACGAGGGTGTGAGTCCTCCGTGAGTTCGAATCTCACCGCTTCCGCCAAATTTTAAAAACCCCAGTCGAAAGATTGGGGTTTTTCTTTTTAGGCTACAGATCTTGAATATTAAATTCTTCAGTCCTGAACTTAATTCATAAAATCTTGAAAAATGGACGTATCGGCCAAATATAGAGTCAGAGGCGTCAACGCGCTATCATACGCCCAAGCATCATATGGATCTCATTATGAAAATTGTCGCAGATGAAAATCTGGCATTTACCGATTATTTCTTTTCCGAATTTGGTGACATTCAACATTGTGCAGGGCGAACCTTAAGCGCAGATGATGTCAAAGATGCCGATAGCTTGCTGGTACGTTCAGTGACTCAGGTCAATGAAGTACTGCTACAGAATAGTTCGATCAAATTTGTGGGCAGTGCCACCATTGGTACAGATCATTTGGATATTGCTGCATTAGAACAACATGGGATTCAGTGGAGTAATGCAGCCGGCTGTAATGCGCAAGCAGTGGCTGAATATGTCATTACCGCATTATTGCAGGTACGTCCTGAATTACTCGATGCCAATACGACATTTACCCTGGGTATTGTCGGTTTGGGTAATGTCGGCACCCGGTTGGCCTACATGGCGAAGCTCTTGGGCTGGCGCGTGATCGGTTGCGATCCTTTTGTGCAAAGAGAGCAGGTTGATCAAGTCGAATTTCATGAACTGCTGCAGCAGGCGGACGCCGTTTCAATTCATGTCCCTTTAACCAAAACAGGCATATATCCAACCTATCATTTATTTAATGCTACTGCGTTGGCAAAAATGCAGCCTGACGCGATCCTGATTAACTCAGCGCGTGGGCCAGTGATTGAAGAAACTGCCTTAATTCAAGATATTAAAGCGACACAACGCCCCGTAATTTTGGATGTTTTTGAACACGAACCGCTGATTTCAGCAGAACTTCTGGATCTGGTGACTTTGGTGACTCCGCATATTGCCGGCTATAGCCTGGAAGGCAAGGCACGTGGTACCCAGATGATTTACGAAGCTTTTTGTCAAACTTTCGGTTTTGCAGCCAATAAACAGTTTGAATCCCAGCTGCCTATCTGTGAGCAGTTTTTTCAGGGGCAGGATTTAAAAATGGCATTGCAACAGCATTTATCCCAAATTTATGACATTGCTCGTGATGATGCCAATCTACGTGCCTGTCTCAAAGAAGGCAAAATCGATCAGCAGGCATTTGATCATTTACGTAAAACCTATCCGCTGCGTCGTGAGTGGGCAGCACATGGTGGGCCGAAGGCATGACGATGACGTATCAACCCACTTGTGACCTTCAAGCCATGCGTGCACGGGCGACCTTATATCGTCAAATCCGTCAATTTTTCGCTGAGCGGGATGTATTAGAGGTGGAAACACCGATTTTGTCTCAAGCCGGTGTGACCGATGTGCATTTAGCCTCGGTACAGGCACAGCGCCATGTGCTGGGTAAACTGAATACGCATTATTTGCAGACCTCACCCGAATTTGCTATGAAGCGCTTATTGGCCAGTGGTAGTGGACCCATTTACCAAATCTGTAAGGTCTTCCGCAATGATGAGCATGGACGCAAGCACAATAGCGAATTCACCATGCTGGAATGGTATCGCCCGGGATTTAGCTTAAAAGATCTGATGTTTGAAGTATCGGATTTGCTGAATGTGACTTTGAAAGCACGTTTTGGCGAAATCCGTCCGACCATTCTAAGCTATAAACATGCTTTCATGGATCGTCTGGATCTCAATCCACTTCAAGCCACTTTACAGGAACTGAAAGATTGCTGCCGCCGCGTTGGTCTTAATCTGGATCTGGGAAATGACCGTCTTGGCTATATCGACTTGTTATTTTCACATATGGTTGAACCTAGTCTGGGTTTTGATACTGCAGTATTCCTGACTGATTTCCCCCCTGAAATGGCATCACTGGCCAAAACCCGAACCGATGAAGATGGTGAACTGGTCGCCGCACGTTTTGAATTGTATATCGAAGGTTTAGAATTGGCCAATGCCTATGATGAGCTGATTGATGCCGACGTATTGCGTTCGCGCTTTGAGGCGGATAATGCAGAACGGGCCAAGCTGGGCTTGCATGTCATGCCGATCGATAAATATCTATTGGCAGCTTTACCGAATATGCCGGAATGTTCTGGAATTGCCCTTGGAATTGACCGTTTGTTGATGATTGCAACCAATCAAATGAAACTGGAGCAAGTGATTACTTTTCCGGCAGATATTTCCTGATGGTACTGATCCAATATTTCTTAATTCCTTTTGTGATAAAGAGAAATTAAGCTATTAAAAAAGCACCCGAGGGTGCTTTTTTATTATTCAATCGCTACGGTTTGTTGTGCTTTGAGTTCACCGAGTGCCTGAATCCGTCGTTCAATCAGCATTTCACCAATATCCGGACCCTGAATATCGGCAGGCAGGTCTTGTGCCTTGATGGCGCGTACGGTTTGCATGGCATCGAGGACATATTGTGCTTGTGGATAAGCACGATCTTCCAGACCTAGACGGCCACGTGAATCACATTCACACGCCTGGACGAAAGCTTCGACACGTTCAGGGCGACGTAACACATCCAGACGTTGCAATAATCGCCATAAGGTTCCCGGCTTAAGATTGAAGGCCTGATGGCATTTCAGATGCTCTTTGCACACCGCCAAAGCCAGCTGCTTGGTATACGTCGGCACTTTTAAACGGTCACACAGTTCATTCACTGGCTTGATGCCACGCTCTTCATGCATGATATGTCGCGGTAATTCTTCAACCGGCGTTAAAGCTTTTCCTAAGTCATGCACTAAAACGGCAAAACGTACATCCAGGCTATAATTTTGACGACATGCCTGCTGCAAGGACATCATCGTGTGAATGCCGCAGTCAATTTCCGGATGATATTCAGGTCGTTGCGGAATGCCATATAAGGCGTCAATCTCAGGGAAGAGTACCTTTAAAGCACCACACTCGCGTAATACTTCAAAATACACATCAGCATGACGTTCGGATAATGCACGGGAAGTTTCTTTCCAGACGCGTTCCGGTGTCAAGGCATTTAATTCACCCGATTCAGTCAAGCGTTGCATTAACGCCAAAGTTTCATCGGCAATCACAAAGCCTGCACTGGTATAACGGGCAGCAAAACGGGCAATGCGTAGCACGCGTAATGGATCTTCGACAAAAGCATCGGAAACATGACGTAGAATCCGCTTTTCCAGATCCTGTTGACCACCATAAGGATCATAAACCTGGCCGGCATCATCCATGGCCATGGCATTAATGGTCAGATCGCGACGAATCAGATCCTGCTCTAGCGTAACGCTGACATCGGTATGAAACTCAAAACCATGATAACCGGTGCCAGATTTACGTTCGGTACGCGCCAGTGCATATTCTTCTTTTGTTTGGGGATGTAGAAAAACAGGGAAATCTTTGCCTACGGGCTGATAGCCTAAGTCAAGCATTTGCGCGGGAGTTGCACCAACAACCACATAATCTTTTTCGTGATAGGGGTGTCCGAGCAAATGATCTCGAACTGCGCCGCCTACTAAATAAACTTGCATGAAAAAACCTCTATTCTTACAAGCATCATGCTACAGAATAGAGGTTTTCTCAAGTTAAGAAACGAGGCTGATGCGTCGTTATCTTGTCATTGGCTTAAAGTGCATCTTGTTCCGCTTGCTGGATTTCTGCAACAGTCAGTGCAGTCATGTTGATCACACGACGCGTAGTCGCAGTCGGCGTCAAAATGTGCACAGGTTTTGCAGCACCTAGAAGAATTGGACCAATCGTTACGTTGTTGCCTGAAGTTGCTTTTAACAGGTTAAACGAGATATTGGCTGCATCCAGATTTGGCATGATCAGCAAGTTTGCAGAGCCTTTGAAACGTGAATTCGGGAATGCAAACTGACGAATGTTTTCATCCAGAGCAGCATCACCGTGCATTTCACCTTCAACTTCCAGCTCGGGCGCGATTTCAGACAAGATGTCATATACCTTACGCATTTTTTGCGCGCTGGCATCATGCTGGTCTGAACCGAAGCTTGAGTGAGAAAGCAGGGCAATACGTGGCGTCATACCAAAACGGCGAACTTCTTCAGCAGCTAGAATCGTCATTTCAGCTAGCTGCTCAGCCGTTGGATTGGTGTTGACATAGGTATCGGCAATGAACAGGTTACGGTCTTCAAGCATCAAGGCATTCAGGGTAAAGAAGGTATTATGACCATCTTTCTTGCCAATGATGTTGCTGACGAAGTCCAGGTGAATGTCATAGCTTGAATACGTACCACACAGCATACCATCTGCCATGCCATGTTTCACAAGCATCGCTGCGATCAGGGTAGAGCGGCGACGTGCTTCACGCTGTGCGTATTCAGGCGTTACACCCTTGCGCTGCATGATGTTGTAGTAATCATCTGCAAACATTTCATAGTTGGGGTTCTTTTCCTGATCAACAATCGTGATATTCACGCCATCTTCAAGACGTAGACCCAATTTTTTGATGTTGGCTTCAATTACCGCTGGGCGACCCACCAGAATTGGAATTGCCAAACCATCATCTACCGCAATTTGAACTGCGCGAAGTACACGCAGGTCTTCACCTTCCGCATAAGCAATACGTTTAGGATCAGATTTGGCTTGTTCGAAAATCGGTTTCATCATGAATGCAGAGTTGTAGACAAACTCAGACAAACGTTGACGATAATGCGAGAAATCCGTGATTGGACGTGTTGCCACGCCAGAATCCATGGCTGCTTGTGCAACAGCAGGTGCGATTTCTAGAATCAAACGTTGATCCAGTGGTCCCGGAATCAGGTATTCACGGCCAAATGATGCAGATTTTTCACCATAAGTCGCCGCATCAGCTTCAACGTGTGCCATACGCGCGATCGCGTGGACACAGGCAATTTTCATTTCTTCGTTAATGGTGGTTGCACCAACGTCCAGTGCACCACGGAAGATGTACGGGAAGCACAGTGCGTTATTCACCTGGTTCGGATAGTCAGAACGGCCAGTTGCCATGATCACGTCATCACGTACTTCATGCGCATGTTCAGGCAGAATTTCTGGATCCGGGTTTGCCAAGGCAAAGATGATCGGATCTTCAGCCATGACCTTGACCATTTCTTTGGTCAAAATGCCCGCAGCAGAAAGACCGAGGAACATGTCTGCACCCGCAATCACGTCACCGAGCTGAGTGGCTTCGATGTCTTGTACATAGGCTTTCTTGGATTCATCCAGGCCTTCACGATGCGTAGTCAGCAGACCGCGTGAATCGGCAACGATGATATTCTCTTTTTTAGCACCCAGAGCACAAAGCAGATTCAAACAAGACAGTGCAGCAGCACCCGCGCCTGAAGCCACGATCTTGATATCTTCAATTTTTTTGCCGTTGATTTGTAACGCATTGAGGAGCGCAGAACCGACAATGATCGAAGTACCGTGCTGATCATCATGGAATACCGGAATATTCATGCGTTCACGCAGTTTTTGCTCGATATAGAAACACTCTGGCGCCTTGATATCTTCAAGGTTAATCCCGCCGAAAGTCGGTTCTAATGCAGCGACAATATCCACAATCTTGTCTGGATCATTTTCAGCAATTTCGATATCGAATACATCAACGCCAGCGAATTTTTTGAATAATACGCCTTTACCTTCCATCACTGGTTTAGAAGCCAAAGGACCAATATTACCCAGGCCAAGCACGGCAGTACCGTTGGTCACGACAGCAACCAGGTTGCCACGAGCCGTATACAATGCAGCAGTTGAAGGATCGCGTTCAATCTCAAGACATGGTGCAGCTACGCCAGGCGAGTAAGCAAGGGCCAAGTCACGTTGGTTGACCAATTGTTTGCTTGGTGTAACGCTGATTTTCCCCGGGGTAGGAAACTCGTGATAGTAAAGGGCCTGTTGCTTTAAAGATTGTTCGTCCATCAGTCTCTCGATCGTTGTAAAGATTACCCGGTCAGCGGGCAAAGAATTTATTTATGTTCCTGAATATACCATTTGTTAGCCAGTTCGGACAGACAAAGACGGCCGTTTTTCCAACAAACTTATTGTGGTGGGGTATGGACTTAGACTTGGGATATATAAGTCTGATGCGTCTTGTCTCGCACTAAATAAGCGGTTGCATCCTGCTCAGGAAGCGGTTTGGAAAATAAGTAACCTTGGGCAATATCACAGTCTAAATCACGTAGATATTCTAGCTGCTCTTCAGTCTCGATGCCTTCCGCGACCACGGTCATGCCCATGGCTTTACCCATGGCCACCATAGCACTGACAATGGCTGCCTGTTTGTTTTCCCCAATCTTGCAAACAAAACTGCGATCAATTTTTAGAGTATCAATCGGAAAATCAGCAAGATAGGAGAGAGAGGAATAACCTGTACCAAAATCATCCAGAGCAATATGAATATGTCGCTGTTTAATCTCATTCAACAGATTTTTGACCGCTTCCGAATTTTCGATTAAAGAAGATTCAGTAATTTCCAGTTCCAGGCTGGCGCCAGAAATATGGTTATCTGCAATGGCTTGGTCCAAATCATCGAGCAATTGACCACGGCGCAATTGCTGTGCCACGATATTGACTGATACACAAATATGATTAAAGCCCAGATCATTCCATTGGCGAATCTGTTTAGCGGCCTGCTGGATCACTAGACGGCCAATGTCTGAAATCAGGCTGGTCTGTTCAGCTAAAGGGATAAACAGCCCTGGCACAATAATGCCTTTTTCTGGATGATTCCAGCGAATCAGCGCTTCAAAGCCATAAATGCTTTGATCGCTGAAATTTATTTTTGGCTGATAATACACAACCAGTTCATTATTCTGGATCGCTTTACGCAAATCCCGTTCCAGAAAAACCCCTTTGTTCTGTAACGCATTATTGTCACTGGAATAAAAGTGAATAGTATTACCGCCAAGATTTTTGGCTTCGTTCAATGCCTGTTCTGCGCAGTTATTTAAATAATCCAGCTGACGGCCATGATCCGGATAAAATGCCACACCCATGGATAGGGTAATCACATGATCCTGACCGTAAATATTAAACGGTCTGCTAAAGGCCTGAGCAATGCGTTCACAATGGTGCTGAACTGAAGGGCGAATATGCGAAATTTCATAGAGAATCGCAAAATCATCTCCATTTAGATGTGCCACAAATAGCGCTTCTGCATTGGTCATCCGCAGCCGCTGCGCCACCTGGCGTAAAAGTTCATCACCGCCGTTATTGGACAGGTATTCATTTAATGGCCGGAAACGGTCGATGTTAAGCCGAATCACAGCCATCTCTTTAATCGAGTCTTTTTGCGAAACTAGATATTGATGCAGCTGATAATTATAATAAAAGCGGTTCGGTAAGTCAGTCAGCGTGTCATAATTTTCCAGATAGGACAGGCGCTGTTCCTGTAATTTACGTTCAGTCAGATCTGATACGATACCAATATAATGAGTAATCCTGCCTTCATCATCAGTCACGGCATTAATATGCAGCCATAAGGTCGACTCTTTACCAGACAGAAATTTTGCATAAACCTCTCCATCATAAGAACCAATCTTTTGAATCTGTTTGACAATATTGGCCTGAAAAGTACGTTGCTGGGATTTATTTTGCACTGCAATATCAAATAAGGATTTACCGATAATCTCGTCACGCTCAAAACCGCTCAAGTATTCGTAGTGAGGATTGACATCGATATAATCTAATTCAGGATTCAGAATGAAAATCCCTTCCGCAGCCTGTTCCAGTACACTGGCCACCAGCTTTAAACGTTCTTGAGACAGACGTTCCTGCTGGATATCACGACGGATGCCCACCATACGCAAGGGTTTTTTATTTTTAGGATCACGACTGATCACCCGGCCAATATCATGTACCCAACTCCAGCCACCTTCACTGAGCTTGATCCGGTAAGTGGCATCATAGCGTTCAATCTGGCCACGCAGATGCTGCTTCATATTGCGCTTAAAATAGGCCAGATCTTCAGGGTGAATCAGATACTGTAATTGCAGATGATGATCTTTGGAATCGCGCAGAATCTTTTCGTCTTTATGATTGGTTAAGGTGATGCTGCGCTCTTGAATATTCCAGTCCCATGGCCGAATACCGGCAATTTCATGTGCAAGTTTTAGATTCTGCTGCTGATTCTTCAGATCATGATTGATCTGTTCAATATCATAGGTACGTTCCCGTACTTTTTGCTCCAGCAATTGGTTACTGAGCTGTAATTGCTGTTCAATATCTTTGGATTTATTGACTTCAGTTTTGAGTTGCTGGCACAGTTCATCAGTCCAATGCACTTGCTGTTCTGCATTTTTCACCAAAATATCATTTTCCGCATACAGACGTGAGGTGCGGCTGTGAATTCGATAACTACTTGTCGCGCACAGCAGAATCACTATGAGCGCAAAGTTTAAGGCCAGACCAAAAAAGGGATTGGAATGACCGACATGGTCAAGCTGCGACAGTAAAAAAGGGAATAAGGACGGCAAAAAGACCAGACAAAAATAGCTCAGTTTCTGGGTCAGGTAGGTCAGGCCAAATGCTTGGCTTACAATCAGCAACAAGGCAGACAAGGTCAGTGCTTCAATATCTTCAAATACAGGATTGGCCTGCGGCAAATAGTAATAAATTGTATAAATACCGGCCGCGATACAGCTTCCGACTGCAAGGCTCTGCATCTGTAACCAGCGGTGCGCGCTTTTCTGATTATATTGTTCGGGTTTGAAATACAGCGTATTCACCAGCCAGCACATGCTGACCAGAAGTTCTGTCAGAATAAACCAGGTATTAAAATACGTATTAGAAGGACTATATTGAATGTGATAAATACAAAAAATATAGAGGCAAATCACCATGATACTGAGCAAAAAATAGCGACTATGGCGAAGCGTATTCGCAATTTGAGCATCATGCAAATGCTGCTGAATATAGTCGTCCTGATTATCAACCATGTGATTCAATGCCTGTATTCATCCTAAACGGTTTTCGTCCTTGTGCATTGTTGTTATAAAAACCCCAGGAAATGTGTGAAATCAATTAATAAGTATTTGTTATTCTTTAGTCGAGATTAGATGTCTTAAAAATAAAAATCAACAAAATTAAAGACAAATTTTTACCCATCCGATGAACTAAAGCACATAATTCAAAATTGACAGGGCAACAACAGGAGCAGTTTCGGTACGTAGTACACGCTCGCCGATACACCAGTTGAGAAAACCTTTCTGGTTTGCGGCACTAATTTCTGCCTCACTCAAGCCACCTTCGGGGCCAATCAGCAGGGCAAGATCTAAAGTCGCATCTGCCAGTACATCTGTTTCATCTTTATTGGGTGCTAAAACCAGTTTGGTGTTCGGAAGTTCAGTATCCAGCCATTTTTCAAGTGACATGGGCGCTAAAATTTCAGGCACAATGTTTAGACCACATTGTTCACAAGCCGCAATAGCAATGCCTTGCCAGTGATCCAGCTTTTTCTGGTCGCGATCATACTTTAAACGCATTTCACAACGATCCGAAGTCAGCAGCTGAATTTCGGAAACGCCCAGTTCGACTGCTTTCTGAATCGCATAATCCATACGGTCGCCTTTACTCATCACCTGACCGAGCAAAGCCTGGAACTTTGGTGTGCGATTGGCAGGATTAAATGCATTGACCGAGACGGTGGCTGATTTTTTAGCAACCTCGGTTAAAGTCACGTCATATTCGCCACCCTGTCCATTGAACAGGGTCGCGCTTTCACCGACTTGCGCGCGTAAAACCTTTACCCAATGATGAAATACAGTTTCCGTAAGCTCAAGGCTGACATCAACAGTTAAATCAGCATCTATATAAAAACGTGGCATTGATCGTTCTACTCAAAAAATCGGTGAAATAAAGGGCTTAAGCTAAACCAAGATCGGTGACTAGCTGACGGGTCGGGTCAGTAGTATTCATGGTGTAAAAATGCAAACTTGGTGCACCACCTGCAAGCAGACGCTCACAGAATTTAACTACAACTTCATGGCCAAAGGCTTTAATGCTGGCAGTATCGTCACCATAAGTTGCCAGTTGCTTACGAATCCAGCGTGGAATCTCAGCGCCAGTACCATCAGCAAAGCGAATCAGATTGCTGGCATTGGTAATTGGCATGATGCCTGGCGCAACTGGAATATCGATTCCTGCTTTCTGGATACGATCTACAAAATAGAAATAAGCATCTGGATTGAAGAAGAACTGAGTTAAAGCAGCATTGGCACCTGTATTGACTTTATCAACAAAGTGCTGAATGTCTTTGTCAAAGCTTTCAGCCTGAGGATGCATTTCCGGATAAGCTGCGACTTCAATCTTAAAATGATCGCCTGAATGTTCGCGGATAAAGCGAACCAGATCAGCTGCATAAGGTAATTCGCCCAAACCCACTTGGCCTGAAGGCAAGTCACCACGCAGGGCAACAATACGGTCAATGCCTTGAGATTTGTACAGATCTAGAAGTTCAGCAATACGCGCTTTGTCATCGCCAATACAAGACAGGTGAGGGGCAACAGGTGCACCTTTGCCATTAAAGTCATTGATAGTAGACAGGGTGCGTTCACGAGTGGAACCACCAGCACCATAGGTCACAGAGAAGAATTCTGGATTTAAGAGTTGTAACTCTTGATGTACAACCTTGAGTTTTTCCGCACCTACATCAGTTTTGGTCGGGAAAAATTCAAATGAAATTGGAATCTGTTTAGACATGTTCAAATCCTTTTTATAAATACTTGTAATTTTGGATTGCCCTCATCCTAACCTTCTCCCAAAGGGAGAAGGGACTTCCATTACGATAGTTAAAGTCTTTAAAACTTACCCTCTAACTATTTTCACAATAGAAGTTTCCCTCTCCTTTTAGGAGAGGGCTAGGGAGAGGTAAAAACAAAAATTAGTATTTATAAGCATCAGACTTGAATGGACCTTCAACTTGAACACCCAAGTAATCCGCTTGTTCTTGAGTCAGTTGAGTCAAGACACCACCGAAACCAGCAACCATCGCAGCAGCAACTTCTTCATCTAATTTCTTAGGAAGAAGTTCTACACGAATTTGTGCAGCTTTTTCAGATTCTGGAAGATCAGCAAATTTCTCAGCGAATAAATGCATTTGACCCAATACCTGGTTGGCAAATGAACCATCCATAATACGTGATGGGTGACCAGTCGCATTACCAAGGTTCACCAAACGGCCTTCAGAAAGAAGGATCAGGTAATCATTTTCATTTTCTGAACGATACACCTGGTGTACTTGAGGTTTAACTTCAACCCACTTGTAGCCACGTAGGTAAGCTGTATCAATTTCAGTATCAAAGTGACCGATGTTACAAACAACTGCGCCAGCTTTTAATGAATCAAGCATTGCAGCGTCACATACGTGGTAGTTACCTGTTGTAGTTACGATAAGGTCAGTGTTTTGAAGAAGGTCAACATTGATGTCTTCTTTCTTGCCAGTTTGCACGCCATTTTTGTATGGAGATACAACTTCGTAACCGTCCATGCATGCTTGCATTGCGCAGATTGGATCAACTTCAGTTACGCGTACAATCATGCCTTCTTGACGAAGGGATTGCGCAGAACCTTTACCTACGTCACCATAACCGATCACAAGTGCACGACGGCCAGATAAAAGCATATCTGTACCACGTTTGATTGCATCGTTCAGTGAGTGACGGCAACCGTATTTGTTGTCGTTTTTAGACTTGGTTACTGAATCGTTTACGTTGATTGCAGGAACTTTTAAAGTGCCATCACGAAGCATTTCATACAGACGTTGAACACCTGTCGTTGTTTCTTCAGTTACACCGTGAATTTTTTCAATCACTTCTGGGTATTTTTCGTGAACAAGTAGCGTTAAATCACCGCCATCGTCCAGAATCATGTTGGCATCCCAAGGCGTGCCATTTACATTGATTTGTTGTTCAAGACACCACATGTATTCTTCTTCAGTTTCACCTTTCCAGGCAAACACAGGAATGCCTGCAGCAGCGATAGCAGCAGCAGCATGGTCTTGAGTTGAGAAGATGTTACATGAAGTCCAGCGAACTTCTGCGCCTAATTCAACCAGTGTTTCAATAAGAACAGCTGTTTGAATGGTCATGTGGATACAGCCGAGAATTTTCGCGCCTGCAAGTGGTTTTGCTGCTGAATAGCGTTTACGCAGACCCATTAGGGCTGGCATTTCAGCTTCAGCAAGTTTGATTTCTTTACGGCCGTAATCAGCAAGTGAAATATCAGCAACTTTGTAATCTGTAAATGAAGCAGTAACCGCGTTCATCAGGATCTCCTAGGAAAAAATAGATTGGATCGTTCTGTTCGCGGATGCCGTTGTTGATCAGAACGAATGTCTGACCGATGGTCGAGCCTAGCGATTTTACATTTAGTGCCTGTAAAACGTCGCAGCATCCCTCGACTAGCGCAGTATTGTACTTGGAAATTGATTTTGTTCCAATCCTAAATTGATTAATATCTGACTAATAAGAAAATTTTGAGAATAAACTATGACTGATGGTTTTGAGTATGCAATCAAAGACTGGGCTGAAATTAAGGATAATTATGAGAATGGCAATTTAATTATTGGTAATGGGGCGAGTGTTGCTTTGCATCAAAAATTTCGTTTTGATTCTTTAAAAGAAGAGGCTGAAAAATTAAGACTTTTTAATGATGATATATCTAAACTTTTTATTGAGTTTGATACATCTGATTTTGAATTAATTTTACGATTGGTTTGGCATGCGAAGTTAATAAATAAGCATTTGGGAATAGTTGATCAAAAACTTGATTCAGCTTACGAAAATATAAAACAAGCTCTTATTAAAGTGGTGAAGGAAGTTCATTGTGAACATTCTGATATCGCGGATCAATTACCTCAGCTATATCAATTTACAAAACAATTTAGAACAGTAGTCTCCCTTAATTACGATTTAATCCTGTATTGGATTTTAATGTATGGAAATAGAAATGAAGATGGGCATAGATTTAAAGATTGTTTTCAAGGTAGCGGGTTATTTAGAAATAATTGGCAAGATTTGAGAAATCCTATTCGTAAGGAAAAAGAAGTAACTTTGAGTCTTTATCAACATGGTAATTTATCTATTTTCAGAGATTGAACCGTACCGGGTTTATCGGAGACTTTTTTATTTAAGTTAGGCCACCTGACCTAACGGATTAATCTTATCATAGTACATTGCTTCAAACTCAAAAGGCGATACATAACCCAGTGCACTGTGTACA
>NZ_JBWZQN010000041.1:0-30873 GCF_056724605.1 Prolinoborus fasciculus
AGGCTATCAATTACACTCTGAAGCGTTGGCCAGCCTTAAGCCGCTATCTGGATGATGGCAATCTACCGATATGCAACAATTGGGTAGAGAATCAGATGCGTCCCTGGGCGTTGGGACGCAAGAACTGGCTGTTTGCAGGTTCGCTGCGCAGTGGTCAGCGAGCGGCAAACATCATGACTTTAATCCAGTCAGCAAAGCTGAATGGCTTGGATCCGTATGCCTATTTAAGTGATGTGCTGAAAAGGTTACCGACACACAAAGTGACCCAAATTGAAGAATTGCTGCCGCACTGCTGGAAACCTAAATCGAATTAAAAAATAGGTATGGGATTCAGCGGACGCTTACCAATGTACTCTATCGACATTGAGTAATAAAAAACATCTAGGTCTACCTCATTAAAGTAATTAATACCATCTTGGTTATATGGAAAAGTCTTGAGATCTACTGGCTTTAAAACCATAAATATAAATCGCCATGAAGTTGATAAGCACACGATCAACACACATAAAATAAAAACTTGAGCTAAAGATAAAAAGGTTGGCTGAAAATCACTAACAACCCCCTTAAATGACACCAGTAAAATCCCGGACAACACTGATAGTGATGTTAAGTATTTAGCTGCCTTATCTTCTACTTTGTAAAATTCATTTCTCAGTGCTTCGTACTCAGCTTTATAAAAATCAAATAAAACTTTGTATTGATCTGCTTTTTCCTTTATCTCAGCCTTATCCCTCGCTTTAGTTTCAGCCAAATTAGCCTCTAATTCTTTTGATAGTCTTAATAATTATAAACTAACCAATCAAAATATCTTCATAATTCGGCAACGCCGTGCATCGACATCGAACTGGTTGACCTGGATGCCCTCCGCTTGGTGGATCATCCCAACGGAATGTTTGACCATTTTTAATCCGATGATCTGTTCGTACACGCTCATCTTTTGCTGATTGCCATACATAAGTTTCAACACCCATGGATTCCTGACGTTTCTTGTTGATCGCGCCGTTGATCTTACCCATCTGATCAGAAGCAATTAAGCGTGCTCGATAGTCCGTGCTATGCCCAAGCTTTTTAATTTCCTGCGCCAATTCCTCATTGGTCTGCCCTGTTTGCAAAGCATTCATCACCAAGGCTTCAAGCTTATCGGTGTATTGGCTTGGAATAGACTTAATCAAAGAGACATTTGCAGCAATCTGATTATCGATTTCATCCTGAATATCGGCACCACGGAAAAACGGCGTAAGGTCCACACCAAGGATGGTCTTAGTATGGCTTGCAATCTGCTTATCCACTTCCTTGCTAGTATCTATCACCACCTTAGTGGCTAAAGATACCGACACTTCCATGGTGTACTTCACCATCTTTTCACGTAACGCCGTGAATAGATCCGTCACCCAGCTATCACCAATGTTCTGCCCCACGGCAGGTAAAACAAAATCCTTGGTTTGTTCCTGGCAATACTTGGATATTTCCAAAAGCTGACGTGTATAGAACAGCTCAACACGGCGATTGACTTTGACTGCCTTAGGCTTTGCCTTGCGTCCTTTCTTGCGTTTTTTGATCTGCTGAAGCTGTGGTTTAAGGATCTGTATCATCGTCGTCATTTGGCTTCACCATCGTTTCCAATTCTTTGATGTGATTTTCATCAATGACTGAGTAAACGCCGTCGATAACTAACTGACGTGCAATCTGAGGCTCAGTAATGATGGCCATGTTTAAGTATTTCTCGTCGCGTTCTGCATTCGCTTTTTCCACTTCCGCACGGACTTTCGCATCCAATTGCCAAAGTGGATTGAACACCACATTCAGTTCAGGAATCTGGCGTCCAAACGTAGACTGGCAGATCACGGTAAGAAACTTCATTAAGATCGGCTTGAGGTCCCATTCCTGCTTAGTGGCAATTGAGTCGTAATAATTACGAGTGTCATGCTCACCAGTAGCATTCATTCCTGCAGGTGATTGGCCAAACAGAATCGTATAGGGAATATCTGCCGCACCCGCCGTCTGGACTGAGAATTCACGCATCATGTCAGGCAAGCCAGCGAAGTTATATGTCTTGGAACTGTATTCTTCCTCAGCATCAAGGACCAGCATGCCATTCAAGCTTTTCATCAAGCCCACAGACATAAAGCGCTCCATGACTCCTTTCATATCCTCTTTGATCTTGTCGACCAGGTTAGGCGTTTGAATCACATCAATCTTCGATTCATGAATCAGGCTGGCAGATCCGCGCTTCACACTGGCATGGTCAAGCAGATCCTCATAGACTTCCTGCAGGATACTTTGGGGCTCTTCATTAACTACATCAGCATGGGCAATACGAATCAGGCGTGAATGGTGAATGCGCTTCTTAGCCTCATTCCCCATTTTCATATCGTAAAATTCAGGTTGCTTCAATAGTCCACAGCATGCCGACGGCGGTAAATAACTGTTTTTATCCGCCGTGATGTATTTCTTTTTCACGACAGTAAAGAATTCCAAACGTCCTTGGCCAAGTTTAGAAATATCTAAAGGTTGATCTAAGTTACCCCCATCAGCCGTGCCAAGCAGAATGTACACAACGCCATAGAGCCGTGAAAGGATCAGGCCCGATAAAAGCACATGCTCTAAGTGAAACGCCTTACACGCTTCCTCAAGCCGTTTTAAATCACCACCTTGTATGCCTTCATAGAACCATCCAGCACGAAGCATGTCCGATGCAGGACGATTGACGATACGGCGTGCGAGCCAGTTTTGGTACACCGCTTCAAGCTGATCATCATCAATGTCTTTCCGTACAAATTTACCGTGTGCCGCTTTATCACGTTCTGTACCAATATTCGATACCAGGTTCGTATATGCACCAGCATCACCAATGGCGTTGATTGCCTGTTTTACTGCATCTGCTACAAGCGTCTTAATTTTACCGCCTGTATCAGACTTTTTATCTTTAGCCATAAATACCTCTAATCAAATACAGTCGGCTTTTTCGCAAGTGAATCGTTAATCGCATCAATCGTTGGATCCCATTGGTCATCATGTTCATGGGTGAAATCAGCTTTTAAGCCCTCAATTTCTTCAATGTAGTTCAGTAACCATGGTGCGCTCACTGGCAGGACCACACGGCGATCTTCAACATAGAACACCACGTCCATCGTTCGAGTCAGTTTGTCTGTATCACGCTGAATCGCTTTGATTGGCAATGTCGTTTCACGAGAGATGTTCTGGATCAGCATCGTTCCAGACGCTTTGTCCTCGATAGCCATGTAACGAAGTTTGCCGATCTTGGTATTGCCTTCCTTGTGCTTATTGATGAAAGCCTTGGCTTCCTTAATCAGCTCAGGTGCTTCCCATTTGCCACGGCGCACATCAATGATGTAAAGCCGGTTGTCATACCCAAGGCCTGCACATAAGAAAACTGAGTAGTCGTTATGTTCTTTAATCTTCTGTGCTGTATCTGCCCAGATCGCACGCCATTTCAAAACTGGTAACTCAAGGTATCGATCAAACCATTCAGCCTTGACTAGATCTCCACCGAGCTTTTTCGGTGCCTGCTGATACTGACTGCTGAATGTATACCGAGATACCGTAGCGCCGTCTTTGTCTTGGCCACCTTTCTCCAGCTGCAGTAACGAAAGTAAAGATTCTTTTAATGGCCAGTAGCTTTGACGGCCTTTTTCATCACGTTCGACATCACGTGGTACCTTACGGCGTATATGCTCAGGCAATGTATTAATGTACTCATCATCAATCAGTGCCGGTATCGAGATCTGATGCCAATTGCCCGGGACGTTCCCAGTCATCACAAAGTTAGTCGGATCCTCAACATGTAAACGCTGCATGATCAGAATAATCGGAGTTGATGATCTCGCCTTACGTGAATTGACCGTGTTCAGGATTTTACGGTTCGCCTTGTTACGTGCCGTCTTACTGAATGCATCTTCAGGCTTGAGCGGATCGTCCAGAATAATCGCACCGGTAAATCCAGCATCTGCCAAAGTACCTGCACGGCGGCCCGTAACCTGACCACCCATCGAAGCGGAATAAACATGACCCGCTTCATAGCCGTCTACAGTCGTTTTCCAACTTGCCTTAGCATCGGTACTGGTCGAGATCTTAACGGGCCATAAGCCCTGAAAATCTGCCGATTTGACGATGTTTCGCGCCGTAGATGACACATCCTCCACAAGTGACTGTGAGAATGACAAATACAAGAATCGTGAACGCTGGTTTCGGGCGATACCACGTGCAATCAGATTAGTCAGTAATTCAGTCTTACCTGAACCAGGTGGAACGTTAATAACTAAATTTTCGATTCGTCCGGCAATGACTTCATCAATGGCCCAAGCTATGTATTCATGGTGCCAATTGACCGAGAACTTGAAGCCCATACGAGGCAGAAAAAAACGGCGCGTAAAGAATAAATGTTCTTTCTCGCACCGTTCCTGCTCGATCTGCATTTCCAGCAAACTAGTATTTACTTTCGAGTTCATCCATCACCTGCCTTACCAATTCTTTTGAGGCAGTTACATAGGTTGTATTTTCATTCTGCAATGGACCGCCGTCTGGGCCAGTTATTTCCTGCTTGGTTGTACGTGCGTCCGTTTCCTGATAAGCCAATTTCAACAGATTCTGTTTGGATACTTTATTCTTTCCAGCATCCTCATACATTTTCTGAATTTCTTTCAGTCGAAATGCCTGGTTTGCGATCGGAATATCAAAAATATTCTTTCGGAAATCCTCACGTGTCTTATCAAACAGATCCTTTAATTTCTTACTGAGATTGCGGCCTGCATACTTGGTCGGGTCGTAATTTTCACACTGCCGACGATCAATTTCGATGTTAAATCTTTGCATGACAGCATCTGCTACTTGTTGAGGTGTTTCAAAGCAAGCAAGAGACTGAACTATAAAGATTTTTACAGGCTCTTTTAGTGCCGCCATAATTACCCCTTTGTCATGCTACGTCATGCAAGATAAGCAAAAAAATTAAGCCAACTTCAATAAACACGTACCACATGCATGAGCAATATTAGCCCGAGATATAGTTGGACCATCATTTGCAAGCTCTACCATTTTTTGGACATCTGGTGATGCACCGTAACGCTGGACCACACCGTGGAATTCTTCAACGTCGTGGCCCTTCATCTTCAATTTAGGTTTGCCGGTTGATGGGCTGATATACATCTCACCATCCATGATTTCAAAACCAATGTGATAAAGCTCGTGTTCGATCAATGCACAAAAGTCAGCATCGCTACATGACTCAGCATATCCAGCATCTAAAGTGATTATGTATTTAGGGATATAGCCAAACCACTGAACCATCTGAAGCTCTTGGCGCTTACGCTTCCAACCACCTGCCATAATTGCAACTTGCTCAGCCTGACCCAAGACAACATGCCCACCCTTTTCAAATGGTCGACTGGCCCACATAAAGCCAATCAAGTCCCGACTGTAGTAAGACAGGTGAATATGATCTGGGTTGCAGAGCTCGCTCTCTTCATCAATGAATGTACTCCAGACCCAATCCTTTAAATCTTCATCGGGCCGGAAGTCATAAGGCATATCGTTGTGCATGCTCCAATCGAAATCAAACACGCCTATATCTTTTGGTGGCATTGGTCGCTTCATTGGCTCATCTCCATCACATATTTAAGATCATCTGGACAAGTCAGCCTCACACCATCTTTCAAGCACCACATTTCAATATCAGTTAAGAATTCAGCCATCTGCTTTGTCGTGGCTTCCGTGATGCTCATTCGATTTGATACAAATTGCCGTAATGGCTCATAGCCCGGATTGCGCGATTCTCTTAAATCCCGAATGACCTTGAATGTTTCTGGATATTCGCCAACATTGTCACGATTAAAAATGATCGACAGGTATTTGTATTTAAAGAATGCTGCTGATTCCTCTTTATCTAAACCGCGCTGCTTTCCATACTCAGTCATCCAAAGCCAGTACAGTCTGCGTTGAGCGTCCGAAAGCTTATCTTCTTTCTGATCAATCACCACCCTTAATGGCTTACCCTCATTAATCGCTTGAGTGTAATTGGTATGCATAAAGCCAATGGCTTTGGTGATGTCGGCATGACTCTGGATAGGAAACACGGCTTTTTGCATTTCCTACTCCTGAAACTTCGTACGATAATATTTTCAATTACTTAGCTTAGGCATAACACTGATATCTAAAGCAGCACCACTACCAACTATAATTAACCAAGCCAATCGACCATGAGGCTTGATCTCTGCATCCTGCTTGTATATCCCTGTACCAAACTCTTGACCAGTTAGTAAGTTGCAGCGATCAGCTATTAATTTTATTAATTCTTCCGGTTCAATTGCTTGGTCTGTCCACGGAATAGCGACTAAATCAAAATCAAGATTCATAGTGCCATGGACTGTTAGTGCATAGCCGTTATTTCTGGCGATGTCACATAGCCCGCAATACATTGATGCAAATACTGGTGAAAACGTAGCTTGCTTCATCAAAACACCTCTCTATCTTCCATCACCAACATCCGATTCACTCTCACCAACCACTGGTCAAACATCGCTTCACTCTCAGCCCGATTACCTAACTGGAATGTATCGAACTGGAAATGACAGGAATGACATAGAGGTACTGTGAACTCATCACTGGTTTTAATCGATCTACCCTTACCATGCTTTGCTGAATTTGAATGAGCTGCCTGGCTATTGGGATTACCGCATCGGATGCATGGCAGCTTTCTGATTGCTGCGAGTCTTTTGGGGTTGCGCTTCATAGAGATTGATTCTGATGTTTCTTGCACGCTCTCGATGTCGTTTAAGCTTTTCATCAACATTCACCATCTCTTTAGCAGTCATCATGCTGCGTGACAGGCTGAGTAAAATATCAATCTGGTCGCAATGCTCTTTTAATTCCCTTTGTGCAGATACTATGTCCATACAACCAGCCTTCCGGTATTTCCGGATAACTCAAATAAGAAAAGAAAAACCCCTCAACATCTAGAATGCGAGGGGGCTTTGTTTGCCGTAATCCGTCCGGCGAATGTCACCGAAGTGGCGAGGGTCTTAAACTTCTTTCAAACAATCCCGACACACCTTGATTTCTTCATCATCAACTGTGTAATCGATCTCAGTCACACCATGAAGGCCGAATAAGCACATCAAAAGTCTAAGCATGATTTACTCCTGGACAATCAAGCAATCATGTCGCAAGAAATGTCGGTTAATTTTTCTTATAAATCATAAATTTAAAATATTTTACTTCAAAATAATGTCAGTGATTTTGTCGAACTAAGCAAGATTTCTTCCGGGTTAAGCAAGCAACGATCAAGCAAATTCTTAGTCCGATATTTGTAGTTTTAAAGGTATCGAATTCGAGGGAATTAAAAACCAAACTGTCAATATTATTTTGAGCATTTAAAATAGTATTTTGCTAGCTTGAAATAGTATTTTGATTTTGGCACGCCATGTAGGACTCGAACCCACAACCATTGGTATAGAAAACCCATGCTCTTTCCAGTTGAGCTAATGGCGCAAGGTGGCGGCATTAATTTAAAAACCACTAGAAATTAATAGGAACCACCATAATGCAAAAAGCCCATCTTTCGATGAGCTTTAATCGCTAGTGTACCCGACTACTCAAGCGCACTATACCTGAAATATGCCATATCTTGGCATGCCAGTCAAATACTATTCGATTCTCAATCGTTTATCGTGCCCAGCTAGATAAAACTTACCTGCATAGATCATATTTCGCAGAACATTTCGACCTAATTTAAATTCTTCTTCCATCTTGCGGTCAGACAATCCACGAACATTACGCTCTACAAATAACTGAACGGCTCGCTTACCAGACTCACAAACCGAACTCGACTTATTAAAATCCACAATCAACTTCCGCACCTGCTCAGCTTCAAAATCATTAATCTGGCAAATAACCTGATCCTTACGTGGTGCCACCCCTTTGTTATTTTCAAGAATCAGCCAGTAGATCTGATTTACCCCAAGTGAGTCCGGCTCATGTCCTGACTTCATGCGTGAAATCTGGATGTATGCCCCATACTGCTTAAGCCAATCCTCAATACTAAAACGATCCCAATTCATCACTTCCGCTTTAACCATCGCATTCATCCCAAATCCCCTACCATCTTCTCTATCTGCTGTATCGCTAAACCTGATTTCACTTGATCTGTACTAAACCTTAATACTTGAAAACCCATCATTGTTGCGGCGTTATATTTTTCCATGTCCCCAATATACCCCTTGCCTCTGGTATGCCTTCCTCCACTCCAGATCGCACCTTCAACTTCTACCAGTATCTTTTTTCCTACCAGGTGGAAATCAGCTCTCCATTTCCGCTTTGGGTGAAACTCAAATTCCTGCTCAAACTCAATTTTTAAAGTCTTTAATTCTCTGGCCAGCTTTGCTTCAAACTCATTCGGTATCTTTTCACTTTTAACCTTAGGGCGCTTGGAACGCCCTTTCGCTCTGGTGGCTTTCACCATTTTCTTGTATTCAGCGATTGAGTAGCTGGTCATTCACCCCAAACCCTCAATACAACGGCGCCAATAGCCATGAAAATAAACATCAGCGCTTTGTTTAGATCCTTCATACGGCAATTTCACCCTTTACATTCATAATGTCTTTGGCATATGCAGTTGCACGGTAATGACTCTCTGATACACGCTCCAAATAACCACCTTTGACATGCTCCTGAAGCAGGCTGTAAATAGTGGTTCTATGAAAATCAAAAACAGCTTCTTGCACATCCTTCACTGAAAATGGCGTAGTGGCATAACAAGCAAAAAGCATCAAACTTATCTGATCTTCAAAGCTAACTTTCCTATGGATTTTTGACTGATCATCAGAATCAATTTGCTTAATCTCGCCACCATTTTTCAAAAATTCTTCAATTGTTGTATTCATGCTGTACCCCACTTCATGAAGGTAATCCAATGAGTATTCGCACGCTTGCCACTGATATGGCCAAAGACAGGTTTATGATTAGTCAGCTCTAAAATTTCACTGACTTTAATTTGAGTTTCATTCCACTTAAAAATTAAAACTCCGCCGGTGGCCAACACGCGAAAGCATTCTTCAAAACCCTTTCGAATATCTTCACGCCAGTCCTCGTTCAGTTTTCCATACTTAAGAGCCAACCAACTTTGTTTGCCAGCACGAACCAGGTGCGGTGGATCAAATACAACTAAATTAAACTGTTCATCATCAAACGGCATATCTCGGAAATCTATTTCAATATCTGGTGAAATTTCTAAAGCACGACCATCACAAAGCGTATGGCTTTCGGTTCTAATATCACCATAAACAACGTTCGGATTCTGACGATCAAAGTGCATCATTCGGGATCCACAGCACACATCTAAAATTGGTTGATTCACACCCCACCCCCTACACGCTGATCTGCCCAATTACATTCAACTACAGTCAGTCCACCCTGCTGGAACCGAGACCAAAGACGATCGCCTAAATCCTTTTGCAGCTCAGCTAATGTCAGATTAGAAATCAGCATAGTCGGCTTCATTCGGTCATAGCGTGCATATAAAACTTTGTGCACCAGCTCACGGCGTTTATCACGGTCATGCAATCCATACTCATCCAGGATCAGTAAGTCGTACTGGCTGAAATCATAAATCACAGACTTCTCTGTAGCGTCCGGCTGCTCCCATGCATTCATGATTCGCTGTGCCATATCCTCACTGGTGATGTACCGTGCATACTTGCCCTTGTTGAGCAATGTCCGAGCCGTAGCGCAACTCAGATGGGTTTTACCGGTGCCTGTAGGCCCTACCATCACAAAGTTGTTTTTGTGGCCATGAATCATGTTCTTTGCGAATGAAACAACCTGATTCAATGCATTCTGATGGCCAGCATGTTTAACCAGGTAATTCTTAAAACCTGATGTTGCATGACGCTCTGGAAGCATTGCCCCAGCAAAGTGTTTTTCACGTACGGTACGATCAATTTCAGCCTGTGCTTGTGCGAGTTGTTCTTCATGGAACTCAACGGCGCATTGTGGGCACTTCTGAAAAGGGCCTGCTTGTACCATGGCGGTTTTGTGTTTCGAGCAGATCGCTTGTGTTTGTTTTAATCCCTGAGTCAACATCGACATTGCGTTCATACAAAGTCCTCCGGAATATGGACTGGTGAATCCACTGGTGCGTGATGTTGCGATGCTTGGTCTGCCCAAGCTGTATTCACATCCAGATTAGAATTTTGTTTTTCAGAAGGTTGATACGTTTTTTGAGTGTATTTACGTTTGATCCACTTCACGAAGTTTGAATACATTTGGGTGTCTGTGATCAAGCCTGCGTTCAAACGTGGTTCGTAGTGAGCATTCACTTCAAGTAAAATCTGATTCACCAGTTCTTGGGTCATCGGGGTTTCACCTGATCGCTGTAACCAAGAATTCAGAGAATGTAAATCTGGTGTCCAGAGATTCAATACCTGATCAACTGAATTTTCTTGCGCGTTTTTCTCTTTAAAGTTTTCTTTAAATGTTTCTTTAAGTGTTTCTTTAATAGGGTCCCGTTCAACGGTACTAGTCCCGTCACCTTTCGCGGTACTAGTCCCGTCACCTTTCGCGGTACTAGTCCCGTCACCTTTCGCGGTACTACCTTCATTTGGTACTAGTCCCTTTTTGCGGTACTGGTCAGGAGTAAATTGATATTCACTTAGACAGCCTGTTGTTCTCTCAACTTTGATCAAGCCGAGTTCTTCCAGATCGCGAATACACGACATAACCGTATCGCGTTTTTTAATACCGCAATATTTTTGAAATTGAGTGATGGCGATTGGGTGAGATACGCGGTCAAATCCAATGGTTTGACGCATGACAAACATTAAACACTTAAACGCCTTATCGTTTAATTGGGCCATGATCTGACCGTCAATTAAACCATTTGGCATCTTGGTGTAGCGCTCTTCTTTATTCGACATAGCTTTGCGCTCATTTTTTGGAAAATGAACTACTTGCCCTTGAGGTATTGGTGGTTCATGTGCTAAATTTGATTTCATTCATTACTCCAGTGTTCTGAATACAAAAGCCTGACCTTCCACGTCAGGCTTTTTCATTTTGTGCGTTTGATGTGTAGCGCTTCATTTGCTTAAAAGCTGCCTGATCTGCTGCTGTAGCAAACTCGATAATACGTTGAAAAATTGCGTGGATTTCTTCATATTCCTGCGGTGTGATTACGCCATCTTCATAGGCCTCATATACCTTCTGATTCGCCTGCCCATTACAGATATTCCCCTGCATCATTGCTTCAATTACTGATAGCTCGTGATGCTTACTGCCGTCACAGCCAGTAGGAATCAGAGCCAATCCCAACTGATGCGCCCATGCACGTAAAACAACCGGATTGCCAGTGAAAGAAAGCATCATTTCGAACTTCTTTAGGCTTGGTAGGTAGTCCATATTGGGATTTGCATAATTCAACACAGTCTTATGGGAGTCGCCCAGAACATCAGCGATCTGCTTCGGATCAATACCTGGTGTTTGGTGAACCATCTTGTACATCGCACTCTGTGCTTCTTTACTGAATTCCATGTGTGAATCCCTTTATATATTCACATTTATTTCAAATGCTTATTTGGTGATAATTAGTTTAAGCAGAGAGTGCTTGGTTGCGGATGTAATCAAAATCTGCGTCCGGACAAAGCAGATCACAGCTAACTGCGCCATAGCTCTCTTTATCAATTTTGATAGCTAAAGAAGCACTGCATTTACTGTTGCCATACATGATCTGGTTTAAATAGCCCAGTGATGTTTGGCAGCGTTTTGCAAATACTTCTCGATCAGTTGACGAAAGATTGGCTAGGAATGCTTTTAGTTCGGTTGTGTTTGCAGAAGACATGTCTAAATCTCCCAATAGTAATATTTAGTAAATACTAATTTTATTTACTAAGCAAGTCAACAGAGATTTAGTGTTTACGAATTTACTTTTTACTAAAAACTAGATGAAATAGAACTATGGACATTATTTCTTTACGACGCGCTAATTTACGCCGAGCAATTGATGCTAAAAATAAATCAGAAGGGTTTACTTCAGATGCTGCTTTTTGCGAGCACTACGATCTGAACCCTAGCCATATATCTCAACTTGTAAAAGGACATGGGAGTTTTGGCGAGCGCGCAGCTCGAAACCTTGAGAAAAAGGTAGGCTGGGAGCCTGGACTATTAGATAAAGAGCAGATCAAGAATATTTTTGGTGAAGAAACCTTAGCGAATGTTCCGCGTGTTAGAGCGCGTATGGCTCCCGTATTATCTTGGGTTCAAGCTGGTACATTCACTAATGTCGCTGCAGTTGATATGAGTGAAGTTTCTCAATGGCTTCCCCTTCCAGAAGATGAATGTTCAAACTGCTTCTTTCTCAGGGTTCAAGGCATAAGCAATTTCCCTGATTTTATTGAAGGTGACTACATTGTTGTGAACCCTGATGCTTACTATGGGGATATGCAATCGGGTGACATTATTGTGGTTCGTCGTGGTGAGGATGCTACTTTTAAAAAGTTAGTGATCGAAACAAATGGCAAGAGATATCTTCAAGCATTAAACCCAGATTTCAAGCCAAACATAATTGAATTTGATGAAGAATGTCAATTTATTGGACAGGTGGTTGACTGTGTAAGATATGTTTATCACGCCAAACCAAGAGTAAGAAAAAATTAAGAATAAAAGCAGCTACATGCGGCTTGTAACAAAGAAGCACCCAATAAAGAAAAACTCTTGAAGAGGAAAGCACAATGATCGCAACACTTAATAAATCCAAAACTGCGCTAACAATTAATCGTCAAGAATTTAAATTGGCATTAAGTAAAATTGGTGAAGGGATTGATAAACAAATAGCCTCGCTTAAAAAAGCCAAACAAAGCTATGACGCTGCTGAAATAGCACGCGAGGTCATTAGTGAAGCAAATATCTTTGAGGCGATTATAGAAGGCTTTAACGAAGCAGAAGAGACCAATCTAAAGCTGGCGGACATAACAAATCTTGAAGTGGCACAAGGGTGGATAGATGAATTTTTGGAAAAGTATTCAGATGTATAAATAGCCCAATTAATTTTTCTGGCTAGACTAAATAACTGCAAATCCGACGCAATTTTTTTGATTGAGAGTGTTATGGTTTTAGATCGTGAAATACAATTAGCTATGATGCGCAAGATGCAAATCGTTTATCCATCCTATTATGACTTTGATACCGACTACCCTGATGGTCATCAAGATAGAGATAAAGCTTTAAAAAACTTATATTATTTGCGAGCACATGAATTAGTTGAAGCTAAAAGCATAATTATCACTGAATACATGGATGGGGATTTGGTTTTAGACTTTGGTGCTAGCACGCTCACCCATCATGGCGTGGACTTTCTGGCAAATGATGGCGGACTTTCTGCAATCCTAAGTGTTATAACGATTAAGTTTGAAACCCAAACACTTAAAGCAATCCTAACAACCAAAATTAATCAGTCTGATTTAACCCCTGAGAATAAGAAATCAATGATTGATGCACTCGAAGAGCTTCCTGCCGAGTCCATAAAACACCTGACCACGAAATTACTGGATGAGTGTGTTGATAATCTGCCGGCAGCAATTCTTCTAATTGGAACGTGGTTGGGCTCTTTCTAACAAACTTGAGCAACATATTTCCACCATCAAGAAGAAATATATCTGTATCTACGTCCATCTCAGTGTAAATACCAGGATGCTTACCGTTTAAATGAAAACATAAGCTTTTTAATTGATTCATAAAAATTACCTTTGCTGTGAACCTGGCACAGCTTACTGATCGGGTGGGGATTTCTCTAAATGTATGGCCTACCCAAAGAACCTAATTTTAAATCACCTAAAATACCAAGGCTTAATTTAACCATTGAAGAAATTAAGTCGAAGTCTGACGAAGAATTATTAAGATACTTGAGTGGGCAAGATAGCCCCGGCTTAATACCAGCACCTTTACTTCAGGCAATCAGCTACGAGCTAACTTCAAGGCAAATAAAAGAGGCTAGCAAGCCGCATTGGACTGTTAAGCCCACATTTTATGCTGTTATATTCTTCGGTTTAATAACAATTGTTATAGGAATTTTGTCACTACTGAAATAGCAGTAATTAAATTAAAAATTACTGTAATGATTGCCATGATTAGTGAGCCTACTAAGTACGGCTCATTTGGATTGTATTTTTTCATCCTCACACCTCAACAATATATTTTAAAAAGCATGTAAATATTAATCATTATGCTCATAGAACAGAAAGCATAAAACCAATACAACACTCGTCTTTCTAACTTTAAATATTCAGTCATAACAATTACCTTGCCGCATACCCGAGCGGCTCTTGGATCGGGTGGAGAAATTAAATGGACAATATTCTTCAATTTCCAAAAGTTGAATCCAATAGCAAGGATGAAATTAGAAGTTCATTGATAAACAACCTTGTTGAAAATGGTGCATCAAAAGAACGTGCTGATTTAATAGCTGAAAGAATGTCTCCATTCTTAGATATATTGTGTAGCTTTGAATTCCATCCTGATTTTCCAGAAAATCCAAAAACTGAAGATTACAATTTACTTTTTAAACAAATTTCTGAAAAAATCTCGATATTTAGGGAAGAACTCCTTCTCGAGAGAATTAGTAGTGAGTGCTGGAATACCCAATGTGATTGATTTGGGTTCTGGTGTTAATTCACCATCCTTCAGATCAATCTGGTCCTGACTTATATTTAAAGCACTTAGGCAATGATGTTGATTTGATTGACCATCTGATCCGTGAAAGTGCAATTTAATCTTTGTTACATTTTCCTCAGTGAGATGTTCCGGATCAGTAATAAGAATGCCTATAAGGAATCCTTTTGGTCTCTGACCCACTTTCACCGAGATTAGTTCGCCCTTACTGGTTACTCCGATCATCTCAACAAACTCCAAACAACCCACCCTGTGATGGGTTTTCTTTTGTCTATTAAAACATGAAATTCAGCAAATACTAAATTAATGCTAATTTTATTTAGCAAATACTATTGACTTAATATTTAGTAAATACTAAATTATATCTCACAAGCAAAGAAAAGCCCCAACGTAGCTGGAACTACTTGAGGCGTGACCCACACTCTATCTGTGAGTAAAGTAATTATGAACACAAAATTAACTCCACACAATAGCTTCAAGGTAACTCTGTTTACTGCTGCCTTAACTGTAAGCGCTTTGGCGTTTGCTCATCTTGCTGACTTTGGTACTGACAAGGTAGCACCAGTTCAAAATATTCAATCTGAATATGGAATCGTCTCTTTAAAGATGCTCGACGATGTACACGGTGAAGCTGTCGTAAATCTGGATGGGTTTCGTTTGGAAATCACCTCATTTGAAATTGAAGCACACCCGGATGATTACGGTGTACCAGGTTCCGAATTCACCAATGTAGAAGTAATAGAGCTAGGTGAAATCAAGGTGTTCAATGCTAATGGCAATCCATATAACGACTTCACTGATCATCAAGATCACCGCGAAATCAATTCAATGATCGCCGGCTACATCATGAAGCACCGTCTGGTGGAGGTTCAGTCATGATTTTAAATTCTGCTGATCAAATCTTTGAGGCGCTTTTGAATGGTCAATCGGTCTACTGGTGTGAGTGTGGCTCTGATGACTGGTCTCCTTTAAATGATCGAACTCAAATTAATTTTGTAGACCTTTACACCGGCTTCCTGCAATTCAAAGCAGATGAGCTGCCTGTAGTTCCAATGCCGATTGAGTTCAACTCAACTCATCGTTATTTCTCTGAATACATCAAGACCTTTGAAGGACTTGAAATCTATCGAGTGGGTAAAACTCGTGCGAGTTATTTTGCCCTACGTGTCAAAAGCTCAGGAACCATTGCTGACTATTTCTGCAACACAACTATCTATTCCATTCAGCCGGATGGCTCATTGAGGAAGATGGATAAATCCCTTACTCCAAAATGGATTTTAGATGGACTGGAAAATGCGCGTGTTGCTATGCGCAAAAACAAGCGTCATCAAGTTTTAGAAAGTACCGGCTTCTTTGCATCGGAAGACTATAAGAGCTTTAAGCGTAATAACCGTCCTGCAGGAGTACGTTGAGATGGCGATTAATATTATTCCAGCGAATCAAGCGCTGCTAGTTCAGGCAATTATTGTTTATCTGTATGCCGATCCGGGCTTGGGTAAAACCTCTATCGGCTTTACTGGTGATAAAGCTATTTCATTCGACTTTGACAAAGGTTCTCACCGTACTGGTGAACTTCGTCGCGGTGCTGTAGTTCAGGCTCACCAGTGGTCTGATGTTGCAAACCTCACAATGGCTGATCTTGAACCATATAACACCATTGTGATCGATACCGTCGGTGCAATGCTTGAAAGCATCAAAACACATTTAATGCTCAATGCGACCAACAAGCAAAAAGATGGATCGTTAAAGCTTAAAGCCCAGGGCTTGGCCAACAACATCTTTAAGCAGTACGTGAATACGCTGATCGCTTCAGGGAAGGATGTGGTGTTTATTGCCCATGCCTCTGAAGATCAAAGCGGTGACCAGGTAATTTATCGCCCTGATCTGGGTGGTAAAAACCGTAATGAGCTATATCGCATTGCTGACATCATGGGCTATTTGACCACAGTCACTACTGGTGAAGGGAAAAATGCCCGGGTAATTAGCTTTAAGCCTTGCCCTACCCATCACGCTAAAAATGCAGGTGGTTTAGGTGGTGATACTGGTGAAGTGTGGGTGCCAGATCTAAAGACTAGCCCTACATTTCTGGCCGATCTTATCAAACAGGCTAAGGACCATATCAATACCCTGACACCAGATCAATTGGCCGCAATCAAGGCTCAAGAAGATCTAGAAAACTGGGTACAAAGCTGTGGTGAGGCCCAGTATGCGAGTGATCTAAATCAGCTCACTCAGTCTCTTGAAGACACTCATCTGTATTACAAGAATATGCGTGCTGAATTAGTTCGCCGTGCTCTAGAAATGAAGTGCACGTTTGATAAACAACGTAATGCCTGGGTAGATCCACCAGAGTTCAATGGCATTTCTGATGAGCAGCTGGCCGATCTGCAGGATTTCATCGATACCTGTGGCCTTGATGCGAAAACAGTGTGTGAACACTTAGGGCTTGATGCTCTCAACCAGATAGAAGCTTCCAAATTTGAAGCCGTAAAAAATGAAATAGAACAATTGGCTAAAGGGGAAATAACAGCATGAACGCAATAATTCTTGATACCGAAACCAACACTATTAATGGGTATCCAATTGAAATCGCTTATGCACCTTGCTCTTTTGAGCAGGGAGTATTGCAGTTCAACCAGGCTGACCTGTTTGATGAATACTTCTCATGCCCTGAGCCTATTTCATTTGGTGCGATGGGAGTTCATCACATCCTGGAATCCGATATTGCTGCCAAACCAAGCTTTGACACATTTAGTCTTCCTAAGTCTGTGGAATGTATCGTTGGTCACAATGTCAAATACGACATTGAGGCGATTAGTAAGTGTGGCGTTAGTTCTGAGAATTTAAAAACTATATGCACCCTGGCTTTGGCTCGATTTGCATGGCCAGAACTGGAAACTCACACCCTTAGCGCCCTGTTCTATTTCGTGAGCACTGATAAAGAAAAAGCACGTGATTACCTACGTAAAGCGCATAACGCTAAATATGACATCTGGTTCACGTACATCATTCTTAAAAACATTTGCCTAAAGCTGGGCATTAAGGACATGACTTCTCTGTACCAGATGTCTGAGGTGGCATTAATCCCAACCAAAATGCCATTTGGCAAACATAAAGGTACTGAGATTCAGGATCTTCCTAAGGACTACATTAAGTGGTTTTTAGGGCAAGGTGATATCGATCTGCATTTGCGTAAAGCATTGGAGGCTGCAGCATGATCTTCAGAATTAAAAAGAAGCATGAAGTTGGCTTTAAGCTTTGGCTAGAAAAATTGGGTTATGCCAAAAATGAACTTGCGGATGGCAGCTCGACATTTAGCGGCAAAGGCACACGCAAGACACTGAGTTACGTGCTCTTAAAGAAAGATTTAACAGGTAATGCGGCATGTCAGGTGCTATTTCATGAATATGAAGAGCACCTGGATAACCCTGATTATTTAGATGTGAAGGTGGCGTGATGGAAAAGAATAAATTGTGGTGCGTAGGAATCTGCCCTGAAGATGATAGTCCGCATGAGCAGTCACCTGCCGTATCAAAAGAAATTGCTGAACGTGCTTTGGCTCGTTACAGAGCAATGACTAAGGCTGAAGGCAATCAGTTCATGATCGAATTATTTGATGAATACTTTCAGGTTCAAGAGTGGAAAGGCACAGCCGAAGACCACCAAGAACAAATGTTTTACACAGAAGATTGGTTTAAAGAGCCGATGTACCAGTGCTTTGACCTACCAACAGCATGCAAAGTTTTTAAATATGGTGATATTGTTGAATGCTACAAAAAAGGCTCATCACCACTTACCACATCAAATTTTGAAGAAGCCAAGCGCTTCTATGAGGTGGCGTGATGGATAGTACTGATCAAATAGTTGAGCCAACCCCATTTGATGATGTGCAGTGGCTCTGGTGCACTGACTGGTGCAAGAAAAAAGGTTTAAGCCCATACGATGCGAAGAACTGGGCAGACGCAAAATTTGAATATTTGAAGGCTCAAGGAGAAAACAATGACTGATATTCAAAAACCATGTGAGCCTTGTGAAGATAGCAGTATCGATAAGCAAGTAAACCTGATGGATCAATTCATTGAAAGCGGTGAATTTGACAAAACTCTAAATGATTTTTTTGGGTTACCTGAATCGGTAAAACAAAGTTTGAAGGAGATTTCATAATGGGAGCAGCTATGAAAATTGATGATCCAGTTGATATCAGTTTTATGTTACTCATGAAGTACCGTAAACCTGTAATCAAACTTGAAGAGCTCTTGCCGGATTACTTGCCTCATCTTACAATTGAACAAGCAAATAAACGTGCAAATAAATGTACTCTTCCATTTCCTGCATTTAAATCGGATGGAAGAAACTCCCCTTTTTATGTTCATCTAAGTGATGTGGCATCTTGGCTTGAAGCAATACAAAAAGAGTCTAAGAAAGACTGGGTGGCAATGAACCATTGATTGCTAAATTATTGATTAATTGCCGCATGGTTGCACCTATTTTGCACCTTGCACCATGCGGTTATTTAATAAAATACTGATAAATAATAATTTTTATAATGTATTTATGATTAATCTATCCCACCTGCCATGGGAGCGACAATCAAATTGTTTGACAGTTGATATGGACCAATATACATATAAATTCATCACTTTTTTGATGGGCATAGTATACTGCATCTGCCTTATTCGCTCATCTTTTCAATTAATTTACGACACCATGAATAAAACTTTCGCTTCTTGTTTTTCTTTTAAGTCATTGTCTGTACTTGCACTTTCTCTGAGTCTTGCCGGCTGTGGCAATGGTTCATGGTGGTCAAAAGAGGATGAACCGACACTTGAAGTTGAACATATTCGTAAAGCTATTCCAAGCCGTGTCAACCAACGTGAGTCTTGGGCACAAGATATTTATGACATCACAGAGCAGCTTGGCATTCCTCAAACCAAGGAAAATGTTTGTACGATTGTGGCAGTGGTTGATCAGGAATCTAACTTTGTTGCAGATCCTACTGTTCCGGGTTTGGGTGAAAAGGCGGTTAAGGAAGTCCAAGGTCGCCTTGATGAAAAATTCAAAGATAAACTCGGTCAAGCGATTGGTGGCACAGTTGCAGGATATTTCCAGGAAGTTCTCAAGAATCACCCAAGTCCTGAAGACAACTACTTGAGCCAGATGCGCCGGGTCAAAACGGAACGTGAACTCGACGAATTATATCGTGAAATATTTGACTATATGTCGAAGCACTATTATGTTAGTGCCCTGACTGGTGCTGCCAAACTGGTCGGCCAGAATATTGGCGAGAAAATGAATCCAATTACCACCTTGGGTTCAATGCAGGTACATATCAGCTATGCGAAAGAACATAAACGCCAAGGCGGCAATATCGCAGAGTTACGTACCGATCTCTACAGTCAATATGGCGGTCTGTATTATGGGATTCATCGCCTGATGATGTATCCGGCGGATTATGACAAGCCAATTTATCGTTTTGCGGACTATAACTCGGGCATGTATTCCAGTCGAAATGCCGCTTTTCAGAGCATGTTAAATGATTTAACTGAAGCCGAACTTGATCTGGATGGCGACTTATTGCTCTATACTAAAGATGGCGCGATCCGTTCGCAGAAGAGTCAATCTGAGCGTGAGTTAATCAGTGTTTTTGCCAAAAATAATTTTATTATCACTGAACGTCAAATCCGAGCTGATTTAAAGAAAGAAAAAGATAAAGACTTTGAAGATACGATGACTTATCGTGGTGTCAGCAAGCTTTATCAGGAAAAAACGGGTAAAGATCCTATCTATGCCATTATGCCTGAAGTGGTCATATCCGGACCAAAATTAAGTCGTGATTATAATACTAACTGGTTTGCTACCCGCGTCGATGGTCGATATCAAACATGCATGCGCAAAATCAAAAATCTAAAACTCTAGCCTTATTTGATTTTGATGGAACCCTGTATCTACATGATAGCTTTACCGGGTTCATTTTCCATGCCTTAAGAAAACGGCATATTGTAAAACGCGGCATGCAAATTTTGCCATGGATACAGGCCTATTATTTAAATTTCTATCCGGCACACCGCATGCGACCCAAATTGTATGCCAGCATGTTTAAAAACAGTGATGCAGAGGAAATTCTGCAATTAGCTCAGGATTATGCACAACAACTAATATTCAAGTTGAATCCGAAATTATTAGAACAACTTAAACAGCATCAACAATTAGGACATGAAGTCGTGCTGGTATCAGCCTCATTGGATTTGTATCTTAAACCGGTGTGCAGTTATTTAAATATCGATTTAATCTGTAGCGAAGTTGAAATCAAAGCTGGGAAATTGACAGGGTTTTATCAAACTCCTGACTGTAGTAACACACAAAAGAAAATTAGAATTCTAGAAAAATATAATCTGGATAATTATGCTGAAATTTATGCTTATGGGAATAGCAAGGAAGATATAGAAATGCTCAGTCTGGCGCAGCAAAGCTATTTTGAGGGTCAAGATCAACAGCTTCCAAAAATTAATATTTCAGCTCATTCGATGCCATATTAGTCCTTTCCATTCTATCGGGTTAACCTACTAAACACCTTTAGACAACGCTATAAATGGCAGATTAACTTTTTTACTTTATGCCTTGAAATCATCTTAAATAGCTTCGTAATCAGGATTTTTACTTCCTGAAGTATTCGCCTCCTAGCTAAAAAAACCACTTCATTTGAAGTAGTTTTTTTAGCTTTAAGAAAAATTATTTCTTAAACGGAAATGCATATTTCACAATACGTTTGATCACACTACCGTACTGTTTTACCAAGCTGGCATTGTTATAGTTCAAACCATATTTTTCACAAACAGCCTGAACTTTCGGTGCCATTTGACGATAGCGACGTGCAGGTACATCAGGATACAAATGATGTTCAATCTGATGACTTAAATGACCCGTCAAGATATGAAACGCTTCAGAACCAGTCAGATTGGATGAACCACGAATCTGGCGCATATACCAGTGACCACGACTTTCATTTTGCAGTACCGATTTCGGGAATACTTCCACATCTTTGGTAAAGTGACCACAGAAAATGATACTGAATGTCCAGATATTACGCAGACCATTGGCCACCATATTGCCGGTCAAAACCGGTAAAGCCGCAGGACCTGCGATGAGTGGAAAGAATACATAATCCTTAAACAACTGTTTACCAATTTTGCTCTGCATTGGACGCCATTCTTCTTTGGTCTGCTCTTTGCTTTTGCGACCTTTGAAGTATTTACCCAATTCAAGATTCTGAATCGCAACACCCCACTGGAACAATAAACAGAATGGCACTGCATAAATTGGTTGTAGTAAATAACCCGGTTTCCAGCGCTGTTCCGGGAAGAGGCGTAATAAACCATAACCGATATCATCATCCATACCCTTGATATTGGTATAGGTATGATGCTTAAAGTTATGTGTTTGACGCCAGTTGTCTGAAGTCCCTACGATATCCCATTCATAGGTCTGACCATTCAATTTAGGATCATTCATCCAGTCATATTGACCGTGCATGACGTTATGACCCAGTTCCATATTTTCCATGATTTTGGCAAAGCCCAACAGGCCTGTCCCCAACAACCACGCTGGCGGGAACCAGCCTGCAAACAGCAAAGCACGACCGGCAATCGATGAATAGCGAATGGTTGAATAGACACGACGGATATATTTGGCGTCTTTTTCACCCAGATCATCTAGCACTTCTTGTTTAATTGCATCAAGTTCACGTGCAAGTTCATCAAGTTCAAACTGGGTTAATTCACGGTTTTTAGGATTTTTAAAATACTGTAATTTTACTGGCATATTCATAGGATAAAACTCGCTTATAAGTCGATGACAAGGTCAGTCTGCGCTGAGTTAATACAAATTTTGAGCAGGTTACCGGGTTCGGTATTTTGCGCACCGTTGACCAAATTCTTGGTCGAACCTTCTACTTTATTGCAGGCACATTTATTACAAATGCCCATACGGCAACCATGGGTCGGTTTAATATTTTGCTGTTCCAGACTCACCAGAATGGACTGGCCTTTTGGAATGCTGACAATTTTTTTCGACTGGGTCAGGGTGACATTAATAAAGCCGGTATCCGATTGATCCGCCAAGCTCATGCTAAATGCTTCACCTTTAAACTGTTTTGCCTGAGCAAAAAGCTGTTCTGCTTTAGATACAAAACCTGAAGGGCCACAGCAATATACGATGCTATTTTCCAGATTTTGCAGATCGGTCAGATAGGTTTCATCAAGACGTGCAGCAGCTGGCTGTTCTTGAGTGGCATACACATGAAATGAGAAATTTGCATGTTTTTGAGCAAGTTCTTCAAACCGTGCTTTAAATGCGGCATCCTGATCTTTTTTAACCCAGTACCAGAGAGTAACCGGTGCAGATAGTTCACCTTTTTTGCTCAAGCTTTCCAGCATACTGAGCATTGGGGTAATACCACTCCCTGCTGCAAGCAAGATCAATGGACTCGTCTGCACAGGCAAGGTCATATCACCATAAGGCTGACCAAATTCGATCACATCACCTACTTGTGCCTGTTCTGCCAACCAGGTACTGACTTTACCGGCATTGACTTTTTTCACGGTCAATAAAACATGTTGCGCATCTACACGGGTCAAACTATAGCTACGTTCATAACGGATGCCGTTTACCACCACATAGACCGGATGATGCTGCCCTGCTTCACCAAACTTAAATAAGCGATTCACTTGAATTTTCAGACTCAGTATATCCTGTGCGGCATTTTCTTTATGCACGATCTTGCCTAATGGCTGATTCAACGACCATATAGGATTGAGTTTCTGAATCCAGAAATTAATCGCATGCTGATCAACAACACTATCAGACAGTGCATTCAACGGCGTTTTAAGTTTTTGGAGTACATGCATCGTTTGCGACATCACCTTGAGGTTTTGAATTATTATACACATGTATATATATTTGTATATACAACCGTATTGTTTCTATTCATTTCACAAGCTTGACTGGCTCGGTTATAATAAAATGATTCATGCATGAACCTATCGATGAACGAGCCTTCAATGAAAATAAGCAGTGACGCATCTTTATTACAATCGAAAAGCATTGATGAGCCGATTATCGTACGGAGTGTCGGTCGCAAGGCCACCATTACCAAGGAAGAACTGTTTCAGGCTGCGTTGAATCTGATTGGGCCACAAAAAAGTATTTCCTCTTTAAGTCTACGTGAAGTCGCGCGTGAAGCTGGTATTGCACCGAACAGCTTCTATCGTCATTTTAAAGATATTGATGAACTGGCCATTGAGCTGATTGATCGTGCCGGAATTGTATTGCGTCAGATTTTGCATGAAGCACGTCTGCAAGCTTCTCGCCAGAACAGCATCATCCGCAGTTCTGTGGAAGTTTTTATTGCCCAGCTGGATGCCGATGAAGGCAATCTGAGCCTGTTATTACGTGAAGGTTATACCGGTTCCAAATCTTATAAACAGGCAGTAGAACGCCAGTTAAATTATTTTCAGCAGGAACTTCAGGATGATTTGATTCGTCTGGAACGTCTAAACAATAAAAAATTATTTCATCCGGATATTGCCGCCAAAGCGATTACCCAACTGGTGTTCAACATGGGCGCCAATGTGATTGATATGCCTGCTGAAGATCGTAAAGAAATTGCCGAACAGACCATGATCATGATCCGGATGATTCTGGAAGGTGCGCGTCATCTGGAAGATTCTCAGCTGCGTTAATTTCCCGATTTGCACGAAGCTGTATAAAAGAGACGTAATCAACGTCCCTTTTTTTATGATGATTACAAAAGTGCGAGTTGGGTTTTGACCGCCTTTGCAGTGGCTTCCGGATACTCAAGTGGGAACATATGCCCGCCCTCGACCACAGAATAATTAATCCGATAAATCTTCTGCATCCCTTGTGGCAAACCCTGCTGATAAAACTGGCTCTGCTCAGCAGTCATCAGATGAATTGGCACTTCAGGCTGTCGGCGTGGTGTTCTCCACCACCAGGCGGGTACAGTCCGGAAGATTTCCGCTTCTATCTGTTTTGGAATAGTTAACGTCACCCCACCACGTTCAGGTTCTGGCTGAATGCCGCTCTCGATATAATCAGCAAAACACTGCTCATCGAAATTTTTAAATAAGCGGTTAAACCGGAGTGCTTCAATAGCATCCTGTTTCGATGACCAATGATCTTTGCGTTTTAGCGTAATTCCTGCGGGCGTATAGCGGTCAACACTTTTCAGATTCAGCTTTTTAATCAGTTCAAACATGGCGCTATTTTTTCCAATCACAAATGGTGGATCCATAATGACCAGTTTGGAAAATAGTTCGGGACGTCGATACGCCGCCATCAGGGTCACCAGACCACCAAAGGAATGCCCTAAACCAATCACCTGTTGCTGAGGAAACTGCTGCTCGATATCTGCAATGACTTCATCAACCAGATAACGCCAGTCTCGCGTAATTGGATATTGCGAATTCATGCCGATCAAGGGAATCGCTTTGACTTCATAGTCTTGCTGAAAATAGTCCAGAAACTTTTGGTAAGTTGCCGCAGGGATACCATTGGCATGAGTAAAATGTAGGGCTTGCTTCATTATTTTTTAAACGCAGTGCGTATTCATCCTGAAATCATCGAATGAGCTTACTGATCTATTCTTTCATTCGGCAGTGCAAAAATGCTCAAAGCATGACCTCAAAGTCATTTCTCTGTATTTCTTCAGAATTTAAAGTCTATTTCTGAGATACAGTCAAATGTTGCATCGGTAGAAAAGTCGCGCCGCAACTGGCCTTATCCCCCGCGATGACTATCGCTCTTCCTTTGACTGTAATTGATAAGTCGCTAGCAATGGCGGTGACCATGGTCTGGCATTTGGGACAATAATGCTTCATGCCATTTAAATGCACGGTGATACCATTGATCAAAAAAGTGGGTTCACATTCAGTCACCATGCCACCATGACTGGTCTTTGTGCCAAGGGTAATCAGTGCTTTTGACATACTTTGTCATTCTTATTATTCAATAGGCCAATTTTAAACAGGAGAAAAATAACAGGCCAGCATTCTCCGACAAAAAAATAATAAACCCGGATTTTGCCCATAAAAAAAGCAGCCCGAAAGCTGCATTTTTTAATGATTTAAAGCTTAAGGCTTGACCACGACCATCACCTGAATTGCTTCCGGTGTTACCGATAGACCATCCAGCAGGCTTAAACCTTCTTTCTGCAACTTTTGTAAACGTGCAATTTCATCTTCACGGATACTTGGATTGAACTGTTTCAGATAGGTCAGGCGATCAATTTCATATTGCCATTTATTGCCATAGACTTCTTTGGCTTGCTGCTTGAAGCCAGGCAATGCACTGCGTGCCAGTTCAAGTGCCTGCTGATAACGCGCTTCAATCACATCACGACGTGCTTTCACCACCTGACGGCAACTATTGCCATCCAAATGATGTAGATAAGGCTTCAGGATTTCTGGTGCAATCTTCTGGGAAAGATCCTGGCCTTTTTCACTGAGCAAGACACGGATTAACTGTTGCGGCAAGCTAGACGGCAAGTTCAATGCTTTCGGAGCCACCACATCGACCTTGAACCATACTTCAAGTAATACCGAACCCTGTGGCAGTGCTGCAGATTTTAGTACCGCAACGTTAGTGCTACCAAAGCCTTGCGTATTGATCATTTCCATCACACTTTCAGTGAATGGATGTTCCAGTGTCAGGTATTGCGCATCTTCGCGGATTTGTGCCTGATCACGATAGAAAGTCGCTGTAATCCCTTCTTCATCCAACGTCAAACCTTGAACCTGCATTTGATCGGTTGGCTTGATGATCACTGTACCGTTACTTTGCTCGTCAAAGTCGATATTCGTAGACGCCATAAAGCGCTTCATGAAAATCGGCAAAGTGGTATTGTCATCATAGTCTTCAAGCGCGTTGACAATTTCCTGTGCCACCACCGGACGGCAAGAGTTGTACTCAAGCAAACGGTCTCTACCTTCCTGCAATTCAGCTTCCAGCGCTTCACGTTGCACGCTAACTTCTTCCAGCAGGTCTTCAAACTCTTGACCTTTGTCTGCCAATAGACAGTCTTTCAAGCGAACAATAAAATTTTCTTGCAAGGTTTGTGCAGCTGGAGAAATATTACTGAAAATATTCAGCGCTTCGTTATACCAGCGGAACATACGTTCTTGTGCAGTTCCCACCAGATAAGGCACATGAATCTGAATGCGGTTTTCCTGACCGATACGATCCAGACGACCAATACGCTGTTCCAACACGTCCGGGTTCGCAGGTAGGTCAAACAGAATCAGATCAGAGGCAAACTGGAAGTTACGTCCTTCTGAACCGATTTCCGAACAAAGAAGAATCTGCGCGCCATACGAATCTTCAGCAAAATAAGCTGCGGCCTGGTCACGTTCTAACAAGCTCATGCCTTCATGGAACATCGCCGTACGAATACCGGCATGTAAACGCAGTACATTTTCCAGCGCTTCAACCACTGGACCGCTACGTGCAATCAGTAAGACTTTCTTGTGTTTTAAATCGGTACGCAAACGCTCCATCAGCCACATCACGCGTGGATCGGCTTCCATCCACGAGCCGTCTAGCTGAGCTTCTTCAGGCCACATTTGCTCACGCAACTTACCATCTTTCGACCAGTGTTCCGGTGCTGGTAATGGTGCCGGCTGACAGTCACGACCCGGGAAGCCCTGAATGGCTTCACGCGTATTACGAAACAGGATACGACCGGTACCATGACGGTCTAAAAGTTCGTGAATGGCACGGAAACGCTGCTCAGGATGATCTTCAATTGAATGACCCAACAAGGCCTCAATCGCAGTCAAATGTTCTGCTTCAAGTGGCAGATTTGACATCAACACTTCTGCAATTTTAGCGGTGTGCTGATATTGCGCTTCTTCATCCAGGAAACGATCCAGCGAGTTAAAGCGCTGCGGATCGAGTAAACGCAGGCGTGCAAAGTGACTTTCTACCCCGAGCTGTTCCGGTGTTGCCGTCAATAACAATACGCCCGGCGTATGTTCAGCCAGTTCTTCGACCAGATCATAACGGTCATTACCGCCATCTTCTTCGCTCCACATCAAATGATGTGCTTCATCGACCACCAGCAAGTCGAAACCGGCTTCGAGCGCCTGTTCACGCAGATCTTCATGGTCGACCATCAAATCGACAGAGGCAATAATTTTTTGTTCGGTCAGGAATGGGTTTTGTTCAGGATCATGCTCTTTGATTGATGCAGTACGGGTCAAATCAAATAACGAGAACTCAAGATTGAAACGACGGCGCATCTCAATCATCCACTGATATTGCAGCGAATCTGGTACTAAAATCAGGATGCGTTCAGAACGGCCAGTTTTCAGCTGTTGATGGATGATCAAACCGGCTTCGATAGTTTTACCCAGACCGACTTCATCGGCCAGTAATACACGCGGAGCAAAACGCTGACCGACTTCATGCGCAATATACAACTGGTGTGGAATCAGGCCGACACGTGAACCGACCAGACCACGCAGTGGACTGCTTTGCATATTGGCCTGCATCAGCAGCGCTTCAATACGCAGGTCATACCATTCTTTATAATCGACCTGACTGGCCAATAAACGGTCTAGAGGCTTGGACAACTGGATGGTGGCACCAATGCGGGTTTCATTCAGCGATTTACGTTCTTCAGTCCCATCTTCCAGGGTACGAATGACGTGATAACGCACCACGCCATTGCGGTCTTCCACGGATTCTACAATCCATTTGGTCCCTTCCTGATCCTGTAATTCATCTTTCACATTAAATACGATACGAGATAAGGGTGCATTGCTACGTGCATAGACGCGAGTTTCATCGCTTTTCGGGAATAAAATGCTAACCGACCGCTCATCAACATCAATAAGAACGCCTAAACCGAGTTCTGTTTCAGTATCTGATAACCAACGTTGACCAATAGCAAATTGCTGCAATTTTTCCACCTTTATCTTAAGTACAAGATTATGAATATTAGGCTCAATCACGAAACGTCATTGGAGCAAAATTCCATACCTTCAAGCAATGTATTTTGACATAAAGCTCACTAAAAAGTGAGCATAATTCACGCCGATTAAAGAAGTATTTCCTAGAACGGCGCCGGACAATAAAATTCGACCAGCTGCTCTGTTTGAGGATGATAAAAACTCAAACGTTCCGCATGTAAACATAGACGTGAACTGAGCTGTTGCTGTTCGGGTGTCGCATATAAGGTATCGCCAATAATCGGATGTCCGAGATATTGCATATGCACCCGTAGCTGATGTGAACGGCCGGTAATTGGGGTCAGTTTCACCCGGGTCACAGGCTGTCCCTGAATATTAAAATGTTCAATCGCCTGCCAATGCGTGATGGCCGGCTTATGATGTGCGGGATCTGCGATATGTAAGGGCGGACGGCTTGGATCATACACCACTGGCACTTCAATAGTGCCTTCACCTTCGAGTGTACCTGCAACCACAGCCTGATAGGTTTTATCAGTCTGGCGTTCCTGAAACTGGCGGGAAATGGTTTTTTGTCCCCATTTAGTCAGACCAAAGGCCAAAATACCGGATGTATCGCGATCCAGTCGATGAATCAGTAAAGTTTTGGGTTCGAGTTTGACCAGACGGTTGATCAGGCAATCTTGTAAGTCTTCTGTTTTACCGGGAACTGTGAGTAAACCTGCAGGTTTGTGGATGACCATGAAATCGTCATCACGATGTATCAGATGTTCGGTTAGAAAATTACTCAAAGTTCAATCCCAGGCTGATCGCGAAAAACAAGGCGGCAATGATAGAAAGCTTAGCCAAGAATTACAATGCGCATTTATGTAAATGACGATGAAATTTCCGATTTAGCGCATAAAAATGCTCAATCGCAGCACATCAACCTAAGGATTGTAAAATAAAGCTTGCCAATTTATGCAAAGACGGATGCTTTAGCACATCTTCATAACGGATATTGGCACCATGCGCACGCCATACACCAACCAGACTCACCATCGCTACTGAATCCAGACCATAATTTTTTAGGTCGACATAGGGATCAATTTCCAAGGCATCCATATCCAGCTGTTCTGCGATAGCCAACATAATACCTTTGGTCGACAATACATATTCGGAAGGTGCGCTTAACTCCCATAAGCGAGTCAGGCTATAGGTATTTAAGTGATGTATCCCCTGTGCCGAAATATTTTCAATCCACTGAATATGCTGATCTTGATTTGACAATAAAATCGCATCATCAACCACACCGATTTGATCCGTCACACTCATCAGATGCGGCAAAATCTGTTTCAGCATTGGCGTGACCTGACCGGCAAAAATTAGTTGCGGATGCGTTGAGGCATATTCTCCCAATTGCTGCATGCCTTGCATCAGGTCATCACCATATAGATCAACAATGGGAATATCCAGTGCTTTGGCTTTATTGGTTACTTGGATCAAATTTGCCATCAGTGAACTGTCTTGTATCCCCTGCTGCATACGCAAGTTTTGCAATCCGACTAAAACCAAAACGGATTTAGAGGATGACAATTGCCATTTGGCTTGAGATAGGGCAAGTTGGATTTTTTTGGGCATGGGGTAAAGCATGGGAGAGGATTTTTCTAATCTATGCGAATATATACCTATGCTAGCGTAGATCTAGAAAAATGGTAAGTTCTAACCTCTACACTGATCCTAGACAAAATAATGGACAACCAGCCCCTCTAAACTTTTAATAATATCTTCAAACAACTTGGATGGACGGCGACTCATTGCAGAACATTTGGCTTTTTCGACGGCCAGATTTGCAGTCATCGGTGCTGCACCATCCATACGCTTCATCGCAAGCAAATGACCCGTTTCATCCACCACAGCAATACTGACATTAAAACTGTTCTGAATGGCATATTGATGGGCTTGATCTAATAAAAATTCAGCATCGCTTAAAGTCAAATAATGTTTGGTTTTCATTGATCTATCTCATCCTTTAATTTATCAATTTCAAATCTTATGATGTCTAATCCAAAGAATGAAATAAGCCCGATCACTCGGGCTTATATTCCCTCTCCTTTTAGGCATAGGTATCTACACATCTATGAGATACCTAATGCCATTGTGGCTATCTCATTGAGTTCATCTATTGAATATTCCGAGAGCAGTTGAAGAGTGTTCAGTAAAATCGAAAGCCCTGCCAATAAGG
>NZ_JBWZQN010000042.1:0-30005 GCF_056724605.1 Prolinoborus fasciculus
AAGTATTTGGATTGTCACTGCTTGCTCCAAAGTTAACATATTGAGCAGTCCAAAATGACCGCTATATTAACCAAGGGGGTCAGTTTTTAAATGCCATTAGGGGGTCATTTTTACACTGCCGCTAACACCTCTACTTTCGCAACTTTATAAAAACTGATTCGATCTGTGCGTACCATTTTTTCTGCAGCAGGTGCCGCTAGACTAACTTGGCTCATCGACATCAGGATTACAGCGCCCATACTGATCATCAGCTTAGATTTCATAACATTCTCTCTCCTTACTTAATGATCGTAATTATAAATCAAAAAACCAGTATTAATTTAAAATTCAGATTTAAAATCCGCAGGGATTTTTTTATCTTCACTATCGTTTTTCCAGATCATTTCTAGAAATGAAAAATGAAGCAGGCATAAAAAATCCCTCCGAAGAGGGATTTTCTCATTCAATATATCAGCACTTAAGCAAGCAGCAAACTATTAATGCGCTTGACATATTCAGCAGGATTTTCTGGTAATCCACCTTCTGCAATCACCGCTTGGTCGAAGATCACATTGGCCAGATCATCAAACTGCGCTGAGCCATCCAGTTTTTTCACCAACGGATGTCCCGGGTTAATTTCCAGAATCGGCTTGATATCTGGCACAGGTTGACCCGCATCTTTCAGCATACGAATCAGCTGTGGAGACAATTCACCTTCGCCAGTCACCAGACAAGCCGGAGAATCGACCAGACGCGTCGTCACCCGCACTTCTTTGGTCTTGTCTTTTAATGAATCCGTCAACTTATCCACCACCGGTTTAAACTGGGCTGCGGCTTCTTCAAGGGCTTTCTTCTCTTCTGCATCCTGAAGGTCACCTAAGTCAACCGCACCCTTAGACACGTTTTGCAAAGGCGTACCATCGAACTCATTCACGAAGTTCATCGCCCATTCATCCACGCGTTCGGTCATCAACAGAACTTCAATGCCTTTTTTCTTGAACAGTTCCAGTTGTGGTGAATTTTTCGCAGCATTCAGACTATCTGCAGTCACATAATAAATGGCTTTCTGCCCATCTTTCATACGTGCTTTATAGTCTGCCAATGATGTGCTGACTTCATCATTGGTCGACGTCGCATAACGCAGCAGTTTTAAGATACGTTCACGGTTACTGAAATCTTCGCCCAGACCTTCTTTCAATACTGAAGCAAATTCCTGATAGAAGGTCTTGAAATTTGCCTGATCTTTTTCATCTTCAGATTTAGCCAGATTATCCAAAATGGTCAGGATACGGCGGGTATTGCCTTCACGGATGGTTTTTACATCACGGCTTTCTTGCAGTAATTCACGGCTCACGTTCAATGGCAGATCGGCACTGTCCACCACACCTTGCACAAAGCGCAGGTAGTTTGGAATCAGGTTATCCGCATCATCCATAATGAACACACGTTTCACATACAGTTTGATACCCGCTTTGGATTCACGGGTGAAAATATCATGTGGCGCTTTACTTGGAATATATAATAACTGGGTATATTCAGTGCTGCCTTCAACCCGGTTATGCGCCCAAGCCAATGGCGCTGCGAAATCATGGCTCAAGTTCTTGTAGAACTCGACATACTGCTCTTCAGTGATTTCAGACTTGTTACGAGTCCATAATGCGCTGGCCGAGTTAATGACTTCCCACTCATCAGTTTTGACATACTGGCCGCCTTTAGAGGTTTCGCCTTCAGCCGCTTCTTCTTCCTGCCAGACTTCTTTTTGCATCTGGATTGGCAGGCTGATGTGGTCTGAATATTTATTGATAATCTGCTTCACTTTATAGCTTTGCAGATAATCCAGCGCATCGTCACGCAGATGCAGAATAATATCAGTACCACGTCCTTGTTTCGTGATCTGTTCAACTTCGAACTCACCGGTTCCTCCACTAATCCAGCGTACGCCTTCAGAGACATCTGTGCCGGCACGACGCGATTCTACCGTAATCTTGTCAGCCACAATAAAGCCGGAATAGAAACCGACACCAAACTGGCCAATCAATTGAGCATCGGCTTTTTGATCGCCGGTCAGTTTGGACATAAAGTCTTTGGTGCCTGATTTGGCAATAGTCCCTAAATTATCAATAGCTTCCTGCTCGCTTAAGCCAATCCCGTTGTCTGAAATGGTAATGGTTTTATTGTCTGCATCCAGACTGACACGAACGCGCAGATCAGGATCATTTTCATAAAATTCAGGATGGTTAATCCCTTCAAAACGTAATTTGTCACATGCATCTGAGGCATTCGAGATCAATTCGCGCAGGAAAATTTCAGGGTTTGAATAAAGCGAATGGGTCACGAGATGTAGTAACTGAGCCACTTCAGCCTGGAAACTATGTTTTTGTGCGCTAGACTCGCTCATTAATCACTCCTTTTATTTTAAATACAGGTCAATACTGTTGCCTATATGAATGGAGTGAGTTACTAAATTTTCAATAGCCAGTTGTATATTTTTTCTCAAGATATTTTATAAAGGATCGCTTGATCTGATCTGGCTTGCATTTGTAAAGGCTTAAGTTTAAGCCTTAATAAGGCCCAAGCTTATAAATACGTTGAAATTGCAGGTCTATTTGCTGCTGGCGCATATTATAGACTTGACTCAGACAGGACACAGATTCCTGACAGCGGTCACGAAACTGTAGCCATTTCACCTGATCGCGCTGGATCACCGAGCGGGTTCCCATAGGCACCATACGACGTAAAATATGATAGCTGATACTCATCTTGACATCGGCATCATTGAGCAGGCGATGTTCACAAATCGCTTTCTCTGTCACGGTTTCAGCTTTCTGACAATCAAAACTTGCCGCATAGGTAGACCCTACCAGCAGGCTGAAGAAGATCACAATACCTTGGCTTAAAAACTTCATGCTGATCTTCCTTATTATTCAATTATTAAGTCGTATTCAATTAATATTTACTTTATTCATTTTAATATAGTTGAACATTGCCGATCTGCTCAATTTCAATAAGTTATAAATCGTTGTTATTTTGAAAAAAAAAGCCTCATTCAAGATGAGGCTTTTTTATTAAGCAAGACTAGAATTTAGAACTTGTAGCTATAACCGATCGTGTAAACCCAAGGATCAATATTCAAGTCGAATTTAGTATTATCAGCATCATCTAAAGTCACTTCAGGACTCAAATCTGCATAGCGCACGTCAGCAAATACTCCCCAGTTTTTGGCATCGGCTGGCTGATAATTAAAGCCAACCTGACCTGCCAAACCAAATTCCTCTTTCACATCTTTAGCCAGACCTTCTTCATCCCAAGCAATAAAAGCTGTGCCACCTACACCAATATATGGCGTAAAACGTGTTGCATTTTTAAAGTTATATTTAGCGGTAATTGTGGGTGGAAGATGCTTAATCTTGGCAATTTTCCCTAGACCCTGAGCAGAAATGTCGTGATTAAATGGCGTAGCTAATAAAAGTTCTGCAGAGATATTGTCATTAAAAAAGTATTCAACCGATGGCGTAAAACCATATTCTTGATCCGCTTCTACGACTAAACCTGGTGCAATTTCAGTGTCACTTGATGGTGCTAAAGAACTGGCACCAACTTTCACCTGCCATTGACCTGCCATCGCAGATGCAGAAAGACCCATTAATGCAATTAGAGCAGCTTGCTTTAACATTTTAAAATACCCCACAGGAAGAATAATTATTAAGAAAATAAATCTTAATTAATAATAAACACGAGGGAAAATAATATGCAATAAGGATTATAAAACTAATTTTAAATTATTATTTAAAATATTGATTTAAAAAGTTATTTATTTTAAATTTACTGAATTGGTTGGTTTTAAATACCAAGTATATTAATCAGATAAATATGGCTTTATTCAGAGTAAAATAATCAGGTTTATATTAATTTTTATTTAAACATATATTTTAAATACATCTTATTATTTATTTTAAATCCAGATGAATCTGCTCCAATAGATATCAGAGCAGATTGAAATTGACTTACAGAACCATGGCTGCAATCCAGCCAAAAATCATTAACGGAATATTAAAGTGAATGAAGGTTGGAATCACACTATCCTTCATATGATCATGCTGACCATCCATATTCAGACCAGAAGTTGGGCCTAAAGTTGAATCCGAAGCTGGAGAACCGGCATCACCCAAAGCTGCTGCAGTTCCGATAATCGCAATGGTCGCCGCAGGGCTAAAACCGAACTGGATACACAGCGGTACATAAATAATCGCTAGAATGGGAATGGTTGAGAAAGACGAACCAATGCCTAGGGTAATTAGCAAACCAATCAACAGCATCAGAAATGCGGCCAGTGCCTGACTATCACCAATCCAGTTCACTGATGCTTCAACCAAGGTTGGTACCTGATTAGTCGCTTCAATCACCGCGGCAAAGCCTTGTGCTGCAATCATGATAAAGCCAACCAGCGCCATCATGCGCATACCAGTAATGATCACATCATCGGCTTCTTTCCATTTGAAAATGCCGGCACAACTCAGGATCGCGACACCGACCAGACCGGCCAGAATCATCGAATCTGAATAAAGCTGTACCGCCAATGTGGCAATAACTGCAAGACCTGCCATCCAGATGGTAAATTTGGCAATCTGCGGTTTAACCTGCTCAGCCACACCCAATTCAGCAGAAATACTTTGCTGTTCCTGGACATGAATATCTTGATATTGACGTGGTTTGCGATAGCTAATAAAGATCGCCACCAATAAGCCTACAAACATCCCGAATACTGGAATTGCCATCGCAGATGGAATCTGGTCATAGCTAATTTCAAATCCGTATGGTTTACCAAAGGTATTGATGTTATGACCCAGAATGTCATTCAGGAAGATGGCACCAAAACCGACCGGAATCAGCATATAGGTGCCTACCAGACCAAAGGTCAGCAAACAGGCAATCAAACGACGGTCGAGCTTTAAGTGGTTAAATACAGCCAATAGTGGCGGAATCAGTACCGGAATAAAGGCAATATGCACGGGAATAACGTTCTGCGAGAACACGGCAGCAATGGCGACTGTGAAAAAGATCAGATATTTCACCCGGTTTTGCGCTTTAAAATCGGCCTCACCTTTTAAGGTACTGATCATTTTATAGGCTAGCAAATCCGGTAAACCCGAACGTGCCAGAGCCAAAGCAAATGCACCTAAAATACCATAAGCCAAGGCAATTTTAGCACCACCACCCAAGCCATTGTTAAACGCGTCCAAGGTTCCCTGCAGGCCTAGACCTGCCAATAAACCACCTGTAACAGCACCAATGACCAGGGCAAAAACCACAGGTACACGTGCCAACGAGAGTCCGAACATGACTCCAATAGCAGCAAGAATTGCGAACATAATGAATCGGAATAGAGAGAAAGCGGCTATTTTATCAGAAAATACGGATAAAAATTCCGCCACTTTTTTCTGGTCGGGTCATGTTTCGCGGAGTGGCCTGTCAATGAATGTCAGCAGATTTACGCTGAATAAACTCATCAATCAATTGAGCCACTTGCTCCGGTTGACTCAGGATCGCCCAGTGATTGGCAGCCAGTTCTACTTTCGAGAAATCATCCACCCATTTTGACATTTCATCAACCAGATCTGGCCCGACAAACTGGTCATATTTCAGCACAATCGCCTGTACCGGACAGATGGCGAAACGCTGCCGTGGTTGAGTCAAACGTGGCAAAAAATTGGCCCGATACAGGTTCACACCATATTTTCCATCTTTGACAATATGCGGGTTGAGTGGCAGATCATCCCGTCTTTCTATTTGCTGCACGATCTTGGCCCAACGCTGCGGATTAAAAAAATTCCAGGCCAATGGCGCCACTAAAGGCAACTGAAACATCGCGATATACCAAGACTTACTCATTTGCTTTAAGAATTTTGCTTTGTTTTGCTGGAACTGTTCACGCATCCAGAAAGCGGCATGATCCAGACATGGCCCAGACAAGGTGCTATAAGACAGAATTCGTCCTTTAAAGCGTGGACCGGTGACGGATTCCCAGGACTGAATTGAACCCCAGTCATGCGCGGCCAGATGAAAAGCACGATTCGGCAATATTTCGTTCACCACCTCTTCCAGATCCTGACTTAAACGGGCCAAGCGGTAATCGGAGATTTTTTTGGGAATACTGGACTCACCTGCGCCACGGACATCATAAGTCACAACAAAGTAATCCTGACTCAAATGAGCAATGGCTGGCTCCCAAACTGCCTGATGATCGGGATAGCCGTGAACCAGCACCAATGCCGGTTGTTCGGATTGTCCATAAGTTTTGACACAAAGACGCTGCTGATCCGTGGTATCGACCCATTGCATGTGCATTTCCATCTTTTGATCCTGTTTTTGTTATTGACCACTTAGTTTATAAATCGGCATGATTGATCAATGCCAGCGCATTTTTGTTGCTCTAGTATGCATAATCACAGCCGCAAAAAGAATGTCAGTATGAGCCTATTCCAGAAAATTCAAAAACTGCCTCTGGTTTCAAAATTTATTCTGAACCGCTATGCCCCTTATCGTGGTGCAGGCATTGAAATTGATAAGATTGATTTTAATAATTATCACGTTCGGGTCAAAATGCCGCTGACCCGTAAGAACCAGAATATTGTCGGTGTGCATTTTGGTGGCAGCCTGTATTCAATGGTCGATCCCTTTTATATGTTATTGCTGATGCATCATTTGGGGCCGAAATACCTGGTCTGGGATAAAGGCGCCAGCATTCAGTTTTTGGCACCGGGTCGCGGTACAGTGGTAGCAGACATTCGGATTTCTGCTGAAGAAATTGCCACGATTATCAATCTGGCGACTGACAACGCGCCAGTGTATCGGCATTATCAGCTGAATATTTATGATGAAGCCGGGTTCAGAATTGCCGAAGTAGAAAAAACGGTATATATCCGGCGGAAACAGAGCAAAGGGAAAATTAACGCTCCTAAATAAGATAAAAGCGCCACATTGGCGCTTTTAAATCTAGCTAAATCTGAAATGACTTTCGACTTAACGACGACGGTTATCCTGTTCAATCGCAGCACCGGCACCACCACCGATTGCACCACCAATTGCAGCACCCGCGTTACCACCGAAGATGCTTTTACCGACTGCTGAACCAACAGCACCACCTACACCACTATAGGTCGCATTACGATTTGAACCGCCTTGGGATTTACTACCCGCTGCCGCACCGGCACCACCACCAACAGCTGCACCAACGCCACCGCCGACTTTATTACCAACACCACCACCGACTGCACCACCAAGGGCCGCAGCACCGATCCGTTGCTCATTGGCAGACATACTTTCACAACCCGCCAACATAAAGGTGGAAAGAGTGGCAACTGCCATAACACCCATTAATTTTTTCATGACCTTGGCCTTCCTGTCTTGCTTTAATTAAGCTTATCTTCATTTTATGAAACTAAAATCTGTAGCGTGTTACTTCTCTCGGTATTCCTGCTGAGTTTTGTAAATATCAATGGATTATTCTTCTGTTCAAGATGTCTTATTTATAAATTTCAGACAAAAAAAGACGCCCGAAGGCGTCTCTTTTCTCAGCTTTAACTCGAATTAGAATTCTTCGTTAAATGCCTGACTTAGAGCTTGGTCTACATCAGAGAAGTCATTGTGCAGTTCAAATTCTGCAGCTTCTGCTTCTTGACGACGACGCTCCAGGTGGTAAGCCAAACCTGTACCCGCTGGGATCAGACGACCTACAACCACATTCTCTTTCAAACCGCGTAAATCATCTTCTTTACCTGTTACAGCCGCTTCAGTTAACACACGCGTGGTTTCCTGGAACGATGCAGCAGAGATGAACGAGTCAGTAGAAAGCGATGCTTTGGTAATACCCATCAATTGACGTTCAAACTTCGCAGGGAACTTGTTTTGTGCAAGAACTGCTTGGTTTTCTTGAACAACGCGGATGTAATCCACTTGTTCGCCTTTGATGAAGCTGGTATCGCCGCCATCAGTGATATCAACTTTACGCAGCATTTGACGTACGATGACTTCAATATGCTTGTCGTTGATTTTTACACCTTGCAGACGGTATACGTCCTGAACTTCGTTCACGATGTAGTTTGTAAGCGCAACTTCGCCTTTCAAACGTAAGATATCGTGCGGGTTCTGTGGACCATCAGAAATAGTTTCACCACGGTTCACATGTTCGCCTTCGAACACGTTAATGGTACGCCATTTCGGAATCAGCTCTTCATAAATCTCAGAGCCATCATCCGGCGTAATCACCAGACGGTTCTTACCTTTGGTCTCTTTACCAAAGCTTACAACACCCGACACTTCTGCAAGGATTGCATGCTCTTTCGGCTTACGTGCTTCGAACAAGTCAGCTACACGCGGCAGACCACCGGTAATATCACGGGTACGTGAAGTTTCTTGTGGTACACGACCGATGACATCACCGACACCAATCGTTTCGCCATCGCGAACAGAAAGAATCGTGTTCTGTGGCAGGAAGTAGAACTGTTCACCACCATCAACGGTATCCAACACAACAGCAGGACGCAAATCTTTACCTGACGCAGGACGTGAAGTCACTGGCAAGATTTCGATGGTTGACATACCTGTTGCATCATCAGTTTTAGAAGTAACCGTCACGCCATCAGCAATCTGGCTGAAACGTACTTTACCAGCAACTTCTGTTACCAATGGATGTGTATGCGGATCCCAAGTCGCCACAATACCGCCTGCTTCTACAGCTTCGCCATCTTTCAGCAAGATAGACGCACCGTAAGGCAGTTTATAGCGCTCGCGCTCACGACCTAAATCATCCGCAATACCGATTTCACCTGAACGTGAAGTCGACACCAAATGACCTTTGGCATGTTGTACTGTTTTCACGTTGTGGAAACGTACTGTACCTTGGTTACGAACTTGTACACTGTTTGCAGCAGAAGTTCGGCTCGCAGCACCACCGACGTGGAAGGTACGCATCGTTAACTGTGTACCTGGCTCACCAATCGATTGAGCTGCCATTACACCAACAGACTCACCCGGGTTCACCTGGTGACCGCGTGCTAGGTCACGACCGTAACATTTCGCACATACACCGAAGGTAGACGCACAGTTCACGACTGAACGTACTTTAATTTCGTCGACACCTTGGCTTTCGATAAACGTTGCCAGTTTCTCGTCAATTAACGTATTACGTGGAAGCAGAACTTCGTCTGTACCTACACGTTTCACATCTTCAGCAACCACACGACCCAATACTCGTGCACCCAGGTTTTCGATGACATCGCCACCTTGAATGAACGGAGTCATTACCAGACCGTCATAAGTACCACAATCTGGCTCGGTAATAACCAAGTCCTGCGCAACGTCTACCAAACGACGAGTCAAGTAACCCGAGTTCGCAGTTTTCAGTGCTGTATCGGCCAAACCTTTACGCGCACCGTGTGTCGAGATGAAGTACTGAAGTACGGTCAAACCTTCACGGAAGTTCGCTTTAATTGGGGTTTCAATGATCGAGCCATCCGGCTTCGCCATCAAACCACGCATACCCGCCAACTGACGAATCTGAGCTGCCGAACCACGGGCACCCGAGTCAGACATCATGTAGATCGAGTTGAATGATTTTTGCTTCTCGTCTTCACCCTGTTTGTTCTTCACAGTAGTGAAAGACAAGTTGTCCATCATCGCTTTAGCAACCTGGTCATTGGTACGTGCCCAAATATCGACCACTTTGTTATAACGTTCGCCGGCAGTTACGAAACCTTGTTCGAACTGTTGTTCGATTTCACGAACTTCAGCTTCCGCTTTACCAATAATTGCTTGTTTTTGCGGTGGAATAACCATGTCTTCCATACCGACAGATACACCTGAACGCGTCGCCTGACGGAAGCCCAAGTACATCAATTGGTCAGCGAAGATAACAGTATCTTTCAGACCCAATTTACGGTAGCAAGAGTTAATTAACTTCGAGATGTTTTTCTTGGTCATCTCAACGTTAATTTGCTGGAAATCCATCCCTTCAGGTACAACTTCCCAAAGCAGGCAGCGACCAGGCGTCGTATCTACAATAATGGTTTGCTGTTCACGGTTACCGTCTTCGTCGATGACAGTCTGGTGTACACGTGCTTTAACGCGAGCGTGTAGATCAACCTGACCTGTTGCCAGTGCACGGTTTACTTCGTGAGTATCCGCGAACACCATGCCTTCACCTTTGGCATTGATTGCATCACGCGTGATGTAATACAAGCCCAAGACAACGTCCTGAGACGGTACGATGATTGGCTCACCATTCGCTGGAGACAAGATGTTATTCGTCGACATCATTAACGCACGAGCTTCAAGCTGAGCTTCAAGTGTTAATGGTACGTGTACCGCCATTTGGTCACCATCGAAGTCGGCGTTAAACGCAGCACATACGAGTGGGTGTAGACGGATCGCTTTACCTTCGATCAGGATCGGTTCAAATGCTTGAAGACCCAGACGGTGAAGTGTTGGCGCACGGTTCAACATTACTGGATGTTGACGAATCACGTGAGCAAGAACGTCCCAAACTTCTGGGGTTTCACGCTCAACCATTTTCTTCGCAGCTTTAATGGTAGTTGCTTGACCAGAAGCTTGTAGTTTCGCGAAAATGAATGGCTTGAACAGTTCAAGTGCCATTTTCTTCGGAAGACCACATTGATGCAAACGCAGGTTTGGACCAACAGTAATTACCGAACGACCAGAGTAGTCAACACGCTTACCAAGTAAGTTTTGACGGAAACGACCTTGCTTACCTTTGATCATGTCTGCCAAAGATTTAAGCGGACGCTTGTTCGAACCGGTAATTGCACGACCACGACGACCGTTATCCAGCAATGCATCTACAGACTCTTGTAACATACGTTTTTCGTTACGTACGATGATGTCTGGCGCTGCAAGGTCAAGAAGACGCTTCAAACGGTTGTTACGGTTGATCACACGACGATAAAGATCGTTCAGGTCAGAAGTCGCGAAACGACCACCTTCAAGTGGTACAAGCGGACGTAGATCTGGTGGAAGAACTGGAAGTACAGTTAACACCATCCATTCTGGCTTGTTGTTCGAATCGTTGAATGCTTCCATCAACTTCAAACGCTTAGACGCTTTTTTCAGCTTGGTTTCTGAAGTTGTAACAGGAATTTCTTCACGAAGACGCGCAATTTCAGCTTCAAGATCGATGTCTTTCAACAAGTCTTGAACCGCTTCAGCACCCATTTTCGCTGTGAATTCATCACCGTGTTCTTCTAATGCATTGAAGTATTCTTCATCGTTTAGAAGCTGGTATTTCTCAAATGGAGTCATACCCGGATCGGTCACTACATAAGATTCGAAATACAATACACGTTCAATATCACGTAGCGTCATGTCTAATAATAGACCGATACGGCTAGGCAATGATTTCAAGAACCAGATGTGTGCAACTGGAGATGCCAGCTCGATGTGACCCATACGTTCACGACGAACTTTCGCAGTTGTTACTTCAACGCCACATTTTTCACAAATGACGCCTTTGTATTTCATACGCTTGTATTTACCACACAAGCATTCGTAATCTTTCACTGGACCAAAGATTTTGGCACAGAACAAACCATCACGTTCAGGCTTGAACGTACGATAGTTAATGGTTTCTGGCTTTTTAACTTCACCGTGAGACCATGACTTAATCATTTCTGGTGACGCAAGACCAATACGGATGCGGTCAAACTCTACTGGAGCATGACCGTCTGAATCCGTCTTTTTGCGCATGATATCGAGCAAGTCTTTCAATTTTTTTCTCCGTGTGTTGTGGAGATTTTCACTCAACAACTGGGTCACAAATATTGTTTTTTAACTGAATTGGGAATCCCAAGAATCCCCCTCAATCCCCCTTTGTTAAGGGGGGAAGCCCCTCTTTATCAAAGAGGGGTTTGGGGAGATTTAATGGAGATTCTTAGTCACCATTTTTCAGTTCAATGTTGATACCTAAAGAACGGATCTCTTTGGTCAATACGTTGAACGATTCAGGCATGCCCGGGTCCATATAATGGTTGCCATCTACAATGTTCTTGTAGATACGGGTACGGCCTTCAACGTCATCCGATTTCACAGTCAGCATTTCTTGTAGCGTATATGCTGCACCGTAAGCTTCTAGTGCCCAGACTTCCATCTCACCGAAACGCTGACCACCGAATTGTGCTTTACCACCAAGCGGCTGTTGCGTAACTAGAGAGTAAGAACCAGTTGAACGCGCATGCATCTTGTCATCCACCAAGTGGTTCAGTTTCAGCATGTACATGTAACCAACAGTTACCGGACGGTCGAAACGCTCACCAGTACGACCATCATATAATACGGTCTGACCAGTACTAGACAGGCCTGCAAGTTGTAACAACTCTTTGATCTGACCTTCTTCAGCACCATCGAATACAGGAGTAGCCAAAGGTACACCAGCACGCAAGTTGCCAGAAAGTTTCAAGATTTCTTCATCAGTCAAGCTATCAAGATCTTCTTGCTCGCCACCAACTTTGTTGTAAATCTTGTCCAGGAAATCACGAAGCTCAAGTACAGTACGTTGCTCTTTCATCATCTTGTCGATTTGATCGCCAAGACCTTTCGCCGCCATACCCAAGTGAGTTTCAAGAATCTGACCCACGTTCATACGCGATGGTACGCCCAGCGGGTTCAATACGATATCAACAGGTACACCGTTGGCATCATGTGGCATGTCTTCTACTGGCAAGATGTTTGATACAACACCTTTGTTACCGTGACGACCCGCCATCTTATCACCAGGCTGGATGCGACGTTTCACAGCAAGATAAACTTTAACTACTTTCAATACGCCAGTCGTCAGTTCATCGCCTGTAGAAAGTTTGCGTTTTTTCTCAGCAAATTTCTCATCAATTTCGAAGCTCTTCTCTTTCAAGAACACTTGAATTTGAGTTAAACGTTCAGCAATTGCTTCGTCAACTGGTTGAATTTCAAGAAGATCAACAAGCTCTAAACCAGACAACACGTCTTCAGACAGTTTGTCGCCACGTTTAGTTGTACCGCCACCATTCGACTCTTGGCCATTCAGTAGGCGGATTACACGTTCACGTGCAGCTTCTTCGAAGATTTTGAATTCTTCTTTCAAGTCTTTACGGTATGCATCCAATTGCGCTTTTTCAATTGCTTGAGCACGTTCGTCTTTTTCAAGACCGTCACGTGTAAACACTTGAACGTCAATCACAGTACCTTTAGTACCTGATGGAACACGTAAAGATGAGTCTTTTACGTCAGCCGCTTTTTCACCGAAGATTGCACGTAGCAATTTTTCTTCCGGAGTAAGCTGTGTTTCACCTTTAGGGGTTACTTTACCAACAAGGATATCGCCAGCAGTTACTTCAGCACCGATGTAAACGATACCTGACTCGTCCAGTTTAGACAGAGCAGCTTCACCTACGTTCGGAATATCAGCAGTGATTTCTTCCGCACCCAGTTTGGTATCACGTGCAACACATGACAATTCCTGGATATGAATAGACGTTAAACGGTCTTCTTGAAGTACACGTTCAGAAAGTAAGATCGAGTCTTCGTAGTTGTAACCATTCCAGGTCATAAACGCAACGCGCATGTTTTGACCCAATGCCAGCTCACCGCCATCTGTTGATGGACCATCAGCCAGTACATCACCACGACCTACTTTATCGCCCAGGTTCACAAGAACTTTCTGGTTGATACAAGTGTTCTGGTTCGAACGGGTGTATTTGATCAGGTTGTAGATATCTACACCTGCTTCACCTGCGATCATTTCGTCTTCATTCACACGAATAACCACACGAGACGCATCAACAAACTCGATACGACCACCACGCTGAGCGATCACACATACACCTGAGTCATGTGCTACGTTCGCTTCCATACCGGTACCAACAAGCGGCTTGTCAGCGATCAACGTCGGAACTGCCTGACGTTGCATGTTCGAACCCATTAATGCACGGTTGGCATCATCGTGTTCTAGGAATGGAATCAGTGACGCTGCTACAGATACGACCTGCTGAGCAGATACATCCATATGCGTTACTTTTTCAGGAGGAATACGTACGAAGTCACCTTGATGACGAACAGATACAAACTCTTCTGTTAAGTTACCGTCTTTATCCATTGCAGAATCGGCCTGTGCAATGACAGTGCCTACTTCTTCAATCGCAGACAGGTATTCAACTTCATCTGTTACACGACCATCAACAACCTTACGGTATGGGGTTTCCAGGAAACCGAAGTTATTACATTTCGCATAAACAGAAAGCGAGTTGATCAAACCAATGTTTGGACCTTCCGGTGTTTCAATTGGACATACACGACCGTAGTGAGTTTGATGTACGTCACGTACTTCAAAGCCTGCACGTTCACGCGTCAAACCGCCGGGACCAAGCGCAGAAACACGACGTTTGTGCGTAATCTCAGATAACGGGTTGTTTTGGTCCATAAACTGAGACAACTGGCTTGAACCAAAGAATTCTTTGATTGCAGCAGCTACTGGCTTCGCATTGATCAAATCTTGCGGAGACAGGTTGTCAGTTTCAGCTTGGCTTAAACGTTCTTTAACAGCACGTTCAACACGTACAAGACCTACACGGAATTGGTTTTCTGTCATTTCACCAACAGAACGAACACGACGGTTACCCAAGTGATCGATATCGTCGACTTCACCTTTACCGTTACGGATTTCAACTAATGTTTTTAATACATCAGTGATATCTTCGTTCGAGAGAATGCCTTCAACTTCACGTGACTTCTGGTCTGTACCGACTTCGTAAGGACGACCCAAACGACGGTTGAACTTCATACGACCGACTGGAGACAAGTCATAGCGTTCAGAAGAGAAGAACAAGTTGTTGAATAAGTTTTCAGCAGCTTCTTTTGTTGGTGGTTCGCCCGGACGCATCACTTTGTAGATTTCTACCAATGCTTCTTCACGATTGCTCGTCGTATCTGCACGTAGAGAATCTGCAACGAATGAACCGCGGTCGATATCATTGGTGAACAGAATATTGAACTGCTTCACGCCGCCTTCTGCAATTTTCACCATGATTTCATGGCTTAATACAGTATTGGCTGCAATCACATCACCATCTTTTAATGGGATGTCTTCAGCAGTGATACGCTCATACAGGTACTCATCAGGCACTGCAAGTTTTTCAAGACCTGAAGCTTCCATTTGACGTACATGACGCGCATTGATACGTTTACCTTGCTCAACAATTGCCTTGCCATCCTTGTCCAGGATGTCAAATTGTGCCATTTCGCCACGCAGACGTTCAGGCACCAGGTCAATCTGGTAGCTACCCATGTCAAGATACACAGGTACTTTCTCGTAGAACATGTCGAGAATGTTTTCGTTGCTATAACCCAAGGCACGAAGCACCACAGTCGCAAGCAATTTACGACGACGGTCAATACGTACATAGACGAGGTCTTTGGCATCGAATTCAAAGTCTAACCATGAACCACGGTAAGGAATGATACGCGCTGAATAAAGGACTTTACCACTTGAGTGAGTCTTGCCTTTATCGTGGTCAAAGAATACGCCTGGTGAACGGTGTAATTGTGACACGATCACACGCTCGGTACCGTTAATTACAAAGGTACCGTTATCCGTCATCAATGGCATTTCGCCCATATAGACTTCTTGTTCACGTACGTCTTTAATTGACTTCGTTTCACGATCTTTCAGGATCAAACGAATTTTTACACGCATTGGTGCTGCATAAGTTGAGCCACGAAGGATACATTCGCGTACATCAAACTCAGGCTTACCAAGACTATACTCAACAAATTCTAAAGCAGCATTGCCAGAATAACTTTCAATAGGAAAAACTGAACGAAATGCGGCTTGGAGACCGATATCTTCGCGGTTTTTTGGTGATTTGCCATCTTGTAAGAATGTTCTGTACGAGTCGACTTGAATCGCGAGCAAGTACGGAGCATCCATGACGCTAGGCAATTTACCAAAATTCTTACGGATCCGTTTCTTTTCGGTATATGAGTATGCCATCTGGAGTCCTCGGAAAGTGTAAACCAAGCCCGCCTGCAGAACGGGCTCAGAAGGAATTACGCTGGCCGATATGGCCACCACTCTTTACAAATGCTGCAATTTTTAGTGGTATTAAAACGCTTATCAATATTTTTTAATGAAAAATATTGGTAAACGTTTGTTCATTATGTTTATTTTCAATTTGTATGATTTTTATATCATGCAAACAAAAATCGAGCCGATTATTGTAACGCAAAAAGGCTGATGACCCAAGAGCCATCAGCCAATTTTTGGAGCCGATTATAAAAAACCGGCTCCCTTAAGAAATTACTTAAGAGTAACTGTAGCACCAGCTTCTTCAAGTTTCTTCTTAAGCTCTTCGCCTTCTTCTTTCGAAACGCCTTCTTTAAGAACTGCAGGAGCGCCTTCAACCATGTCTTTAGCTTCTTTCAAGCCAAGGCCAGTCGCTTCACGAACTGCTTTAATTACAGCAACTTTGTTCGCGCCGAAAGAAGTCAATTCAACATTGAATTCAGTTTGTTCTTCAGCAGCAGCAGCAGCTGGACCAGCAGCAACAGCTACAGCAGCAGCAGATACATTGAATTTCTCTTCGAAAGCAGAGATAAGTTCAACAAGTTCAAGAACAGTTTTTTCAGCAACTGCGTTTAGGATTTCTTCGTTTGTTAAAGCCATGAGATTAACTCCAAATGGGTATTGAATGATGTGTGTTTAAGTTTGAGCTTAAGCAGCTTCTGACTCGTTTTTCTCTTGAAGCGCTGTAAGTAAGCGGCCCAATTTCGAAATAGGAGCTTGAAGAACGTTTGCAAGCATAGTAAGCGCTTTCTCTTGGTTCGGAAGATTCGCGATTACGCTAACTTCTGCACCTTGATAAAGTTTGCCATCAAATGCAGCAGCTTTAAGTTCAAATGCTTTATTAGTTTTAGCGAATTCTTCGAACAAACGTGCAGCAGCACCCATGTCGTCTTCAGAATTCGAGAAAGCTAAGATTGTTGGGCCAACAAGGTTGTCGTTCAAGATATTGAATTGAGTATCTTGAAGAGCACGTTTAGCCAAAGTGTTACGAACGATACGTGTAGTAACACCAAGTTTACGCGCTTCAACACGTAGAGTAGTTAACTGCTCTACAGTCAAACCTTGGTAGTCAGCAACAACAGCAGCAAATGCAGTAGAAGCAACTTCAGCTACTTCAGCTACGATCTGTTTTTTGCCTTCGATAAGAAGAGCCATTGTAAAACCTCCTAACGGTGATTTATGTACTTACGCGAAGTACACTCCCAATTCGCAAGACCATCACTGGACTCACACGCGGAGGATGAACAAATCACACCACCGCGTCTACGCAGGCTGGGCTATTAAGAGAGAAGCATAAAACTCCCCTCGCCCGCGGTCTTTGACGCTGATAAATTTTCATTTATCAATTCAAAGTTTGCCTAAGTTTGCAAAATACGACGGAGCGTTTCTTGCGTAAGTTTTAAAGCAGCGCTTTAAAACTTACTCAGGGCTTTAAAATTCTGTAATAAGTCGAGACTTATTTAGAAACGTTTGCTACATCAACGATCAAACCAGGACCCATAGTTGAGCTCAAAGTGATCTTTTGAATGTATACGCCTTTAGACGTAGCAGGTTTCAAACGTTTCAAGTCAGCAACAAGTGCTTCAACGTTTTGACGAACAGCAGCAGCTTCAAAACCTACTTGACCGATCGCAGCATGGATAATACCAGCTTTGTCTACGCGGTAACGTGCTTGACCAGCTTTTGCATTTTTAACTGCAGTAGCAACGTCAGGAGTTACAGTACCCACTTTAGGGTTTGGCATTAAGCCACGTGGACCAAGGATCGTACCAAGTTTACCTACAACGCGCATTGCATCTGGAGCAGCAATTACTACATCAAAGTCAAGGTTACCCGCTTGGATGCTTTCAGCAAGATCATCGAAACCAACAACGTCTGCACCTTCAGCTTTAGCAGCTTCAGCAGCAGCGCCTTGAGCGAATACAGCTACACGTACAGTTTTACCAGTACCTGCAGGAAGTGTAGTCGCGCCACGAACAACTTGGTCAGATTTACGAGGATCAACACCTAGGTTTACCGCGATATCTAGAGATTCTTTGAATTTAGGAGCTGGAAGGCTCTCTAAAACTGCAACAGCTTCTTCTAGCGTGTAAACTTTGTGCGCTTCTACAGCAGCTACGATCGCTTTTTGACGTTTAGTTAATTTAGCCATGTCTTAAAGCTCCACTTCCAAGCCCATAGAACGCGCAGAACCAGCAATGGTACGTACACGTGCGTCTAAATCAGCACCAGTCAAATCTGGTTCTTTAGTAGTCGCGATTTCTTCGATTTGAGCACGAGTCAACTTACCAACTTTAGTTTTGTTAGGTACAGCTGAACCCTTCTGGATACCAGCAGCTTTCTTAAGAAGAACAGCAGCAGGTGGAGTTTTCATGATGAATGTGAACGACTTGTCGTTGTACACAGTGATCACGACTGGAATTGGCAGACCAGCTTCAACTTTTTGTGTCGCAGCATTGAATTCTTTACAGAATGCCATGATGTTCACACCACGTTGACCTAGTGCAGGACCAATCGGTGGAGATGGATTCGCTTTACCAGCTGGAACTTGCAGCTTGATATAGCCGTCAATCTTCTTAGCCATTTCAAATTACCTCTGGGTGCAAACGCCGGTGAAGGCTCCCCAATGATTTCAAGTAACGATACCGTTACAACAACAATGCCTGACTTATAAATAAGTCAGGCGTTTTCAACCCATACAAATTAGACTGATTTTTCGACTTGACGAAATTCCAATTCAACTTGAGTTGGTCGGTTAAATACATTAATGGTCAGCGTTAAACGCGACTTTTCGTACTGAACTTCTTCCACCACACCTTTAAAGTCGGTGAATGGCCCGTCAACCACGAGTAATTCTTCGCCTGGTTCAAACATCGTCTTAGGACGAGGTGCTTCGCCAGTATTGCGTACACGCGCAAGAATCGCATCTGCTTCTTTTTGCGTAATCGGTGCCGGTTTTTCAGCCGTACCACCAATAAAACCTAAAACTTTTGGACATTCTTTAACAATGTGCCAAGTATCATCGTTCATTTCCATTTCGACCAGGACATAGCCAGGAAAGAACTTACGCTCTGATTTACGCTTCTTGCCATCCTTCATTTCTACCACTTCTTCGGTAGGAACAAGGACTTCACCAAAGCTATCGGCAACAGCGCTACGCTGGATTCGATCATTAAGCGAACGCATCACTTGTTTTTCATAACCTGAATAGGCATGAATAATGTACCAACGTTTCATAGCTCTCTTACCCGATAATAAACTTCATTAACCAGCCTAAAATATAGTCAAAACACCACAATAAGATGGATGCAATTACGACTACAACAAGAACTTGCCAAGATGTGGACATCGTCTCTTGCTTGGTAGGCCAGGTCACTCGACGCAACTCAATTCGTGCATCTTTCAGCAGACGAATAAAGCCTTTGCCTTGATGGGTGGCGTATAATAAACCGAATGCTGCAACGATACAAGCCAAAATCACCCCAACGCGCACCCAAATATCATTCGCAGGTGCCCAGTACGCTGGTAAATATTGGTTTACCATCATTGCACCAACCAATAAAATCAAGGCGATAACCCATAGAACCATGTCTAATGGAGAACCAGAACTTACATCTACTGCAGGATTATTTCTTTGAGGAATTGCCGCTTCGCCTAATGCGTCGCGTGATTTTTCATTCGACATTTTTGTACTCGTCGTAGGTTTCGCGACTTATTATATGACCAATTTTGCCGACATCAAGCGTCTTTTTAGAAACTTGGCAGGTCAGGAGGGACTCGAACCCCCAACATTCGGTTTTGGAGACCGACGCTCTACCAATTGAACTACTGACCTGCAAAACAACAAGTTGGAGCCTAAGCTCCAACCTGCTTGTCTTATTCTATGATTATGCAGTTACTTTAGCAACTACACCAGCACCCACTGTACGACCGCCTTCACGGATCGCAAAACGTAGACCTGGGTCCATTGCGATTGGGTGGATTAGCTCTACTGACATCTCAACGTTGTCACCAGGCATAACCATTTCCACGCCTTCTTTAAGCGCGATCGCACCAGTTACGTCCGTAGTACGGAAGTAGAACTGTGGACGGTAACCGTTAAGGAATGGAGTGTGACGACCACCTTCTTCTTTAGAAAGTACGTATACTTCCGCATCGAATTTAGTGTGTGGCTTGATCGCACCTGGTTTAGTCAATACTTGACCACGTTGTACGTCTTCACGCTTAGTACCACGAAGAAGAACACCACAGTTCTCGCCCGCACGACCTTCGTCAAGAAGTTTACGGAACATTTCTACACCGGTTACTGTAGTAGTTTGAGTATCACGGATACCAACGATTTCTACAGACTCACCTACTTTAACGATACCAGTCTCAACACGGCCAGTTACTACTGTACCACGACCAGAGATTGAGAATACGTCTTCAATTGGCATAAGGAATGGAAGGTCAATTGCACGCTCTGGCTCTGGAATGTAAGAGTCAAGTGCTTCAACAAGCGCAACTACAGCTGGCTCGCCGTATTGGCTGTCATCACCGTTAAGCGCAAGAAGAGCAGAACCACGGATCACTGGAGTGTCATCACCCGGGAAGTCGTAAGTAGAAAGAAGTTCACGAACTTCCATTTCAACTAGTTCAAGAAGCTCTTCGTCGTCTACAAGGTCGCATTTGTTCAAGAATACAACGATGTAAGGTACACCTACCTGACGAGAAAGCAGGATGTGTTCACGAGTCTGTGGCATAGGACCATCAGTCGCAGCACATACAAGGATCGCACCATCCATCTGAGCAGCACCAGTAATCATGTTTTTAACATAATCGGCGTGGCCCGGGCAGTCTACGTGAGCGTAGTGACGAGTTGGAGAATCGTATTCTACGTGTGAAGTATTAATTGTAATACCACGTGCTTTTTCTTCTGGTGCAGAGTCGATTGCAGCGTAGTCTTTCGCTTCGCCACCGAATTTCTTCGCACATACAGTTGCAATTGCAGCTGTTAAAGTTGTTTTACCATGGTCAACGTGACCAATTGTGCCCACGTTAACGTGTGGCTTATTACGTTCAAACTTAGCCTTAGCCATGTTAATCTTCCTCGTTTACGTCGAACACAATTCTGAGTAAAACCCAGCTCCGACATATCGTTTAAAAAAACCGAACACCAAATACTTGAAAAGCAGACTAAATAGCCTGCTTTTGGAATTTCTTTGCAACAGAGTTGCTAAACTGTAATCTGGAGCTCTTATCGAGATTTGAACTCGAGACCTCTCCCTTACCAAGGGAGTGCTCTACCACTGAGCTATAAGAGCAAATATTAGTACTTCAATGGAGCGGGAGACGAGGGTCGAACTCGCGACATGTAGCTTGGAAGGCTACCGCTCTACCAACTGAGCTACTCCCGCACGATGTTGGTACAAACCACTTATTGAAGTCTTAAAATTGGTGGTGAGGGAAGGATTCGAACCTTCGAAACTTTCGTAGCGGAGTTACAGTCCGCCCCCTTTGACCGCTCGGGAACCTCACCATTTTTTACACTTACATCAGTGCTGTTCATTACTTCACACTACCAAACCTCTAAGATGGTGCCGGCACACGGATTCGAACTGTGGACCTACTGATTACAAGTCAGTTGCTCTACCAACTGAGCTATGCCGGCGTTTCTTAGTGTTTCGTACGTTTCGTATCGGAACGGTGTGCAGTTTAGCAAAACTCAGAATCCTTGCAAGTGTTTTTTTCAAAAAAAAGCTCAAAAACTCATAAAATCAAACCATTTGATGATAATTCAACCGCTTTGATCACTGCGCGAGCTTTTATTTGGGTTTCATTCCACTCAGATTCAGGATTTGAGTCGGCAACTAACCCTGCTCCAGCCTGAACATAGACCTTATTTTCGCGAATGACACAGGTACGAATCGCAATCGACATGTCCATTTCGCCATGCCAGCCTAAATAACCAACAGCGCCACCGAAAATTCCACGTTTTACCGGCTCAACTTCATCAATAATTTCCATGGCACGGATTTTTGGCGCGCCTGAAAGTGTGCCTGCGGGGAAAGTTGCCTTAAAAACGTCCAGAGCATCGACATCATCACGTACTTCACCCTGCACATTGGAGACAATATGCATCACATGTGAATAACGTTCGATCACCATTTGATCAGTTACCTGCACTTTGCCAATTTTTGCAATGCGTCCCACATCATTACGTCCCAGATCAATCAGCATGACATGTTCAGCAATTTCTTTTTCGTCAGAGAGTAAGTCCTGCTCAAGTGCCAGATCTTCTTCTTTGGTTTTGCCACGTGGACGGGTTCCCGCTAATGGACGAACTGTGGCAATACCATTTTCCAGACGGGACAGAATTTCAGGAGAGGAACCGACAATATGGAATGGCGTGTTATTTTCCAAGGTCTGCCCTTGCACCAGGAACAAATACGGTGATGGATTGAGATGACGCAGCGCACGATACACCTGTAGCGGGTCACCGTCGAAGTCAGACACCATCCGGTGCCCGGGTACGACCTGCATTACATCTCCAGCACGAATATACTCTTTGACCTTTTCCACCGAAGCAATGAAGTTGTCATGTCCGGTGAGGGACTCAAAATGTGGCGGCGTATGTTTTTCAGCTTTAAGGCTGATGGGCGTGGCCAGAATATTTTCCAATTCATTTAATTGTTCATGTGCTTTTTCATAAGAACCCGGGGCAGTGGCATCCGCATGTACAATTAAGAACAAGGTATCTTTCAGGTTATCAAAGACAATCACTGTTTTAGAGAGCATCATCCAGATATCTGGCAAGCCGACCGGATCCGCTTCCGGCACATTTTTTAATTTCGGTTCGATATAACGCACCGCGTCATAACCAAAGTAACCGACTAATCCACCAGTAAAACTCGGTAGGTCCGGTAATTCTGCCTGGGTTGGCACCTTAAATTGCGCCTGAAAGTCGCGAATATATTGAAATGGGTCCGCACAGTGCTGCTTTTCAATCGAATCATCTGCGTGCTGTACCGTCAACTCGCCTGCATTGCAGGAAAATACCGTGGATTCACCTAGTCCAATAATCGAATAGCGTGCCCAGTTCTCACCACCTTCTACAGACTCGAATAAATAAGCCTGCTGATGCTGTTTAAGCCGAGCAAAAATAGAAAGTGGTGTATCGGTATCTGCCAGACGCTGACGATAAACAGGAATGAGGTTATAGCCTTGCGCAGCAAGTTGCTGGAATTGTGCTTGAGTGGTCATGCGGTTTTTCTCTTTAAATTAGGGTTACTCAGTATGTAAATAGAATTGAACTGAGCGACGCCATCGAAAAACCTTACAACTATTCATTTTCTTTCCTTAGTACGCGTATTAGGCAAGTAATTCTCTAAGATCATCCACAATCTGCTGTGGCTGACAATCTGCAATATTTTCACCATGATTATAGCCATAGCTGACTACAACACAATCAATCCCGGCGCGGCGCGCAGCTTCGACATCATTGGAAGAATCTCCAATAAGCAAAACCTGTTCTTTACTTACGCCATAATGTTCAACACAGTGCAGCAACTGGCGTGGGTGCGGTTTACGTTCAGTAAAACGGTCACCACCAATGGTATCGGCAAAATAATGAGCCATATCCAAGGTATCTAAGATACTGCGGGCAGGAAGTTCAGGCTTATTGGTCACACAAATCAGGGTTTTACCTTGAGCTTTGGCCCAGTCCAGAAATTTCAGGATTCCCGGAAAAGGAACGGTATCAACACAGGGATCGACATTATAAATATCCAGAAAAGTGTTTAAGAGCTCTTGATGCTGTACCGGTGTGACTTCACCGACCAGATGCTGGAGTACACTTTCACAGAATATCGACGTGCCCTTGCCTACCCAGGTCCGTACCTGTTCTTCGGTCACCAGAGGCAATTGCAGCACATTCAGGCTCATATTCATGGCGCGATACAGATCATGTGCTGAATCCACCAAGGTACCATCCAGATCGAATAAGATCAGTTCGCGCTTTTCTAATTGTGCAATAGACATCCCGACCCTCTTTTATAATATTCGCAGCCACAAAAAAGGCATGCGCTATGCATGCCTTGATTGTAACCAATCATCAGCTTATTTGAACAACAACCAAGCCATAATTGCCAAAATAATCAGCACAATCACTGAAATCAAACCTACAGATACATTTTTCTGGGTTTCTTTTTCCTGTTCTACACGTGATACAGGCTGCTCAACCGGAATTGGGGTAGGCTCTGGTTTTACCGCATTAATGTCCACGCCTTCCGGAATAGGTGCCGGTTTTGGAATACCGACATTGGTTGGCATGCCATCACGGGTTAATTGTACCGTAGCATCACGATGTTTCAGTTCCGGCATTCCCTGATCATTCATTTGCTGTGCAGGTGTAGGCTCAGCGACTTCGACCTGTTCCACGACTTTTTCTGCCGTTGCTTCAATTTCTGCTGGAACCTCTACTGTAGCCGCAGGCGCCATTACTGAAAATTTCAAGCTGGCAAACTGAACAATGTCATCCTGCTTTAATAAGGTTTCTTGCGCAATCTGCACATCATTGACGAAAGTGCCATTCGATGAACCCAAATCCTGCACCCAGAGCGCATCATCCTTTAGTAAAAATGCCGCATGTTTACGGGAGATTTCCGCAGCCTGTAACACGATATCTGCCGCCTGATGACGCCCCACCAGCATGTCACGGTCAATGCTAATTTCCTGTCCTGTTAAGTCGCCTGTAATCGCGTGTATTTTCCAAGTCATGAAAGTTACTTCTCTGTTCTCTTTGACATTATCATAACATGCTGTCTGCAAATGCGAATGACTTAGCTTTTGGGTCTAAGTGTGGTTGTTGTAACGGTATTTTTACTTTTTTCTACCTGTTGGACGGGTTCTACCACTTGTCGCTGAATCACTGGTTCTATCGCTACCGGCGTAACAACTACATTGGCTGGCTGCGCCTGAACGGGTGCGGTCGGCACAGTTTGATAAGTCGAGTTTTGCAATGGTGTTCTGGATACCGGAATTCGCTGTTGATACACATCTTCAACACTTTCTGGCAGCTTGGCAAAGTTCCCGTCCGAATCGAGTGCGAGTTGCAGACTATATAGCTGACTATAGCGTTGTTGGGTCAGTTTACGCACTGCATTTTTATCGCCTACAATGGTTGGATGGATAAAAATCAGCAGGTTACGCTTCTGATTGGATTTACCTTCAGAACGGAATAAACGTCCCAAGCCTGGAATCGCACCCAGACCCGGCACTGCTTGGCGTCCATAACTGGTGTTATCCGAAATCAGACCACCAAGCACAATGGTTTGTCCATGTTCGGCCAGAATTGAGGTTTTGATCGCTCGCTTGCTGGTAACCAGATCCTGCGCCTGCCCTTTACTGGCTTTGACATCAGAAACTTCCTGTTCCACTTCCAGGCGTACGGTACCATCTTCGCCAATATGTGGAACCACCTTTAAAGTGACCCCGACATCCTTACGTTCAATGGTGGTATAGGGATTAGCAACTCCAGCAGCGCCTGTAGACACTGAGCCTGTCACAAAGGGTACGTTTTCACCCACCACAATATAGGCTTCTTCATTGTCCATGGTCACAATCGACGGCGTAGACAACAGGTTGGATTTAGTGGTTTCTTTGAGTGCCTGAATCATCGCACCATACAGACGACGGGAACCATCACTCCCTTCACGATAATCACCGAGTACCAGTGAACTGCCCGCGCCCACGGCACTTGCAGCACCTGCACCACCACCGGTGAGATAACCGGCCGCAATATTTTTCAGACTAGTCCCAAAATTATCGAAGTTCACCAGCCCAATCCCACTGCTGATATCACCCAAGGCCCATTGCACACCGAGTTGATCCGCATCGGTTCCTTCCACTTCAATAATCGCGGCTTCGATCAGCACCTGTTGACGACGGATATCCAGCTGGTCAATTGCTGATTCAATTTCTCGCATTAGTTGTGGATCCGCTTTCACCACCAGAGAATTTTGCGTGGTATCGGCAATAATACTGACGCCATTACCATTAAAACTGGTAATTCCGCCCTGCTCATTATTCATGCCGGTATTCAGCTGAATGCCTGAAGAGGTGTTGCTACTCGAACCCGTACTGGTATTGTTGTTATTTAAATTGCTGCTGGAACTGAGTGAAGACGAGGTCGAGGTTGTGCTACCTGAATTTGAATTACTACTGTTCACTGCCTGCCCGCTCACCAGCCCCTGCAAGATTTCCGCAAGATTTTTGGCACTGGCATATTTCAGACGAAAAACTTTTAAACCGCCCAAACGATCCGCAGCCGGCACATCCAGAGTTTCGATCACTTGACGCACCCGTTTGCGCGTCGTGGGATCACCTTTGATGATGATCCGGTTGGTACGAGTATCTGCAATCACCCGTACCCGTGAACCGCGGACATCTTTAGCTCCACCGGTGGCAGTCATGGACTCGATCAGTCCAATCATTTCCTCAGCCTGACTGGATTGTAAGCTTACCGCCTCAATGTCATTTTGACCGGTGCCATCCAGATTGCGAATGATGGTTTCCAGCTGGTAAATATTGCTGGCGCGATCCGACACAATTAAGGCATTCGTCCCGGGCACCGCCGCCAGATGGGCAAACTGCGGCATTAAAGGACGTAATGCAGGAATTAGATCATTCGGATTAGTATTTTCCAGCCACAACACCCGGGTCACAATCTGGTCACCACTGGCACGACTTCTGGCATCATAGGGAATGCCTAAGCTTTTGACATTACTGTCCGGAACCAGCTTGATGGTATTCCCCGAAGGAATTGCCACCACACCATTCACATTTAGCACGCCTAAAAACAGGTCATAGACTTCATTTTTATTCAGGGCTTTATTGGAAATGACTGTTACGTTGCCACGTACCCGCGGATCGACTGCAAAGTTTTTGCCGGTAATATCGGCCACTTCATTAATGAATGCAGTTAAGTCAGCATCTCGAAGGTTAATTTTCCAGGTTTGTGCATAACTCGCCGTACTGACCATGGCCATTAACGGTGCGGCCACACAGAATGCCCATGCTGATCGATTATTATTAAATAAAGCCATAAACTTTCGTGTTTCCTAACCCTATGCGTGATGACACATCACTTCAAATCTTGTTGTATGGTCATCACCTGATCACCACGTTTTATTTCGAGTTTGACCTGACCTTCACGCCGGGCCTGTTCCAGTAATTGTGCTTCGGTCTGTCCCTGGCTCAGCGTCTGGCCATTTAAAGACAAAATCCGGTCGCCTGGTCTTAAACCCAGGCGATTACGCAATGCAGCCGGCGTCCGTGAAGTTACTTCATAACTACCATCTGCTGCACTAACCCCCATATTCTGTAAATACTGGTCCTTGTTTTCCTGCATCTGCTGGATGGCCCGACCAATTTCATTCTGTGGCGAAGGCTGCTCAGGCATACCACTATTAGAAGGCATAGCAGGCATTGAACTTGAAGATGCTGATGTTTCCGGCACAATCGGCTGATTCAAGCCATTTTCCAGACCTTTGAATAAGATTTCTTGAGTAGCACCTGTGGATCGACGCAAAATAACCCGATCCCAATGCACTTCAGCCAACTCAAAACCGCTATTGGCCAGCATTTCCCCGACACGGTAACGATCGACCTGATCATTAATTTTCAGTACCGCAGAAGAGTTATAACTTGGACTGGCAACCACCACCCCTTGTAAAATGATATTGGTAGTTTCAATAGCACCCACAGACTGCCCAACTTCCTGAAACAGTGAAAATGCACCGATATTCGGAATTTGTGCCTGTTGCGAACCCAGTTCTACCCGATCCAGCTGCATGGCTTGGGGTGGAGCTATCAGCAACCAGAAAAAAGCCGCCAGCTTCCAGCATAGATACAGAATGAGCAGTAACAAAACCACAGGTGCAGCACGATCGATCTGTTTCAGTTCAATATTTTTTAAATCATTCAGAGAAACTGCCATCAGTTCAAGCCTCCCATTAAGGGTTGGCGGGTACTGATCACATAGGTATCTAATCCGGCTTTACCTTCATAAGAAGGCGCATTCATTAAAAAGCGCTGGGTGAGCTGGATATCCAGCATCAGACTCGGATCAAGCTTGATATTCAGCATACGTTGATCGCGACTATCCCGAACATCAAGTAACAGCTGTCCGCTTTCATCTGCGAGTTTTCCAGTCATGGCGGGTACATTCATGCGTTCCTGACGCTGAGCAAAGGTATAAACCAGCTCACCACCCGCCCATTGCATTTGTCCGGCCACCTGACTGAAGCCCTGTTCTTTTTTATATTTAAAATCCAGATCTTTAAACTGAATCGCAGTACTCGGCCATTGCCAGTCTGCAAGTTTTTTTAGAGTTTCAGGCGCGATCTGCCCTTCAAGATTTTTGACAATCAAAGACTTATTCAGACCATAAGCCATGATCCCGGACAACTGGGTATTGCCGCTATGCAAATCCACATGTGCCCCAACCCGCAGCAACAGCAAATCCAGAGGCCGTACTTTCCAGTTCAGACTGCCCCGAAGATTGCCTTTTTTCCAGTCCGCACTTCCCTGCCAGATATTTCCGTTTACATTATGCAAAGTCTGGTTATTTTTATAAAATTTTGAAATTAACCAGGCCGCTGGCACTTGTAATACGACAAAAATAAAAAATGCAACAAGAGTAAGGATCAACCATCTTAAAGTTTTCGGTTTACTGCTCATCCCCACCACGACCAATCGCTCAAGTCCAAATCCCCATTTATAATTTTTCCCTTATACTCACACATTATGCACACTTTTCTGCCAACGCCAATTCATAGATATAAAAAAACCAAGCAGGTATGCTTGGTTTAATCATCTTAGACTGTCTGTATGACAGCCTAATGACCAGATCAAATGGAGGCCTAGATCAGAAAATCGTCCAGCTTTGCGCCTTTTTCCAATTCTGCCACTAACCAGCGCGGTTGTTTACCACGGCCAGTCCAGGTATCGTCCGGATTGCTTTTGCTACGGTAACGCGGCTCAACCGACTTACGTGATGATTTTTTACGTTTAGACGCACCAAATTCAAGTAACTGTTCAACTGTCATACCCACTTTCTCGGCAACTGCCAAGATTTGCTGATAAGCGTCTTCAATCTCTTGATCTTTTTTTGAAGCAATCAGTGATTCTGCTTCTGCTTGTAAACGTTTTAACTCTTCTACTGATAAATGCGTAATATCTGGCATAATGCTCTCCGAAAAATAATATTATTCGTTTTGTTAAATAATAGCCCCATCATATTTATATTAAATAAAACATTCAATATAAAACCTTAGACCAATAACAATAAAGTTTAAAAAAAATTACAAATCAAAATGATTCATTCATTTTTAAATTTCATGTTGAACGCTTAATTCAAGTGCTTTGATTTTTTCGCGAATATGTTCCGGAATTTCTGTTTTCTGCATGGTCTTTTTATCGACACATACAATCACTGCTTCTGAAGTAGCCACAATACTTTGCTGTTTTTCACTCCATAATAGATATTGCATTCTAACTGCACTATTTCGAATTTCTTCAATACGTGCTGCCACTTTTAAATGATCAGGAAAAACCACAGGTTTTAAATAACGGCACTGATTTGAAGACACTACCGTAAATACCGGTTCATTATGTATATCTAATATCCCTAGATAAGCCAGACGCGCACTTTCGACATAACGGTAATACATGGCATTATTGACATGTCCAAAGGCATCCATATCACCCCATGCGACTGTTTGTTCATAAATAACTGGATATTGTTTTAATTCTGACATTAGGGTCTGTTGACATTTCAAGTATAGAATTTACCCGATAAAGGTAGCCAAATAAATATACAAGCTAATGCAACTGCCCCCTCATAGCTACACTTTAGCTTATCATATCGTGTTGCTATTCCTCT
>NZ_JBWZQN010000043.1:0-29816 GCF_056724605.1 Prolinoborus fasciculus
GAAAATGTATATCGTTGGCAGAAGAAATTATTTAGACCAATTATCAAAAACTTCATTGATGACTTTATTCTCGATAAAAATCATCTGCTACCACAGAGAGTCTATAAATAACAGTGCGTAAGTCCTAATTAATAAAAAAATTACATAAATACTTGGCAATGGAATACAAGTACAATCTAGCGAAATTGCAAGATGATAAAGAAGACATAGAACAACTGATTACACGGCAAAGCCAGCGTGTAGGCCCGGTCTTCCCTCAAAATCTGGAACAAGAATTCTGGACCAAAAATCTGGAACGCGCCCGCAAACATGTCGAAAAATATGTGTGGGCTGGAGTACTAGCCTATTTCCTTTTTTTGGTGGTGATGATTCCCACAGATTACTGGAGCATCAGCAAAGAATATTTCGTACATGATTTTGTCCTGTGTATGTTGGGCTTGCTCAATGGCGGCGTGTCGCTAATTATCTTTTATATGTTCTCGTGCTTACCCAAGATCAAGCGCTTTTTTCCTCAGGCTTCGATGCTGTTGGTATTCTGGGTACAGGTGTCAATTTCATGTATCACCATGTCGATTAAAACTGATGCCTTGCAGCATCAATCCATGGCGATAGTCACGATCGTATATATCCTGGGTTATGTTCTGACCGGTATTAAGCCGATTCAGATGCTGGTCACCGGATTACTCGCTGCGGCAACTACTATTCTTGTATTGTTTAGCCTTTCAGTTGAATTTAATCCTATGGTTTTTGGCCGGATTTTAATTGGAAGTTGCTTGCTGGGTTATGTGATTAGCCATATGATTTTTGCCCGTGAACGTGTGATTTTTCTCTATAGCATTCGCGCCAGAATCAGTGAGCAGATCCAGCGTATTCATACCAACGAATTATTACATTTGAGTCAGTACGATGAACTGACCAAAATTTCCAATCGACGGACTTTTGATGAGACGCTGCAAGTGCATTTCGAAAGTGCACGCCGTGAAGAAACGGCATTAGCGATTCTGTTTATCGATGTAGATTTCTTTAAAAATTACAACGATTTTTATGGGCATCAGAAAGGTGATGACGTCATTTCGACTATTGCCAAAACCATCAAAAATGCGATCCGTCATATGGACTTTGTCGCACGTTATGGTGGGGAGGAGTTTGTAGTGCTCTTGCCAGAAACAGATGCACATGGTGCTTATGCAGTGGCTTCAAATATTTTTAAGGCGATTGACCGTCTGGAAATTCCACATGAAAAATCCTCGGTTGCGAAATATATCACCATCAGTTTAGGCATTACCGTCTATCGTGGTGAAGATGATATTGATAAAGACGCCTTATTGGGAATCGCGGATCAGGCGCTATACCGCGCCAAACAGCTTGGACGCAATCAGATTTATTATCAGTCCATTCGTTCAGTGAATTCAGATATTGCAAATGGCTAGATATTTTTAAAATGAATACCCCAATCTCAACTTTTTAAGTGATTGAAAGAAAAAGGACATAACCCTATTTTAGTTTCCACCAAGAAATTAAAGCAAAGTTATGTCCATTGAAGAATTTATCATTTTTGTCTATGTAATCATAGAAGAACTTTATCCCATTGTTGTTACTCAGCCCCTGAGAACTCGTGGTTTTCCGCCTGCTGTTACTGATGCAGAAATCATCACTATGCAAATAGTAGGTGAATTTCTTGGTTTAGATACAGACAAAAATATTTGGATGTATTTCAAAAACAATTGGTTAGAATGGTTTCCAAAATTAGGATCTTATCCCAATTTCTGTAAACATTGTGCAAACCTGTGGCATGTCAGTCAATCCATTATGGCACAGCTCATTCAGCGTTATGGTTCAGATAACATTCACTTTATTGATGGCTTCCCACTCCCTGTCTGTAGTTATACCAGAGCTAGAAAGCATAAAAACTTTAAAGAATACGCAGGTTTTAGTTATTGTGCTGCAAAACAAGAAAAATATTATGGTTTCAAAGCTCATATCGTCATTAATCTTTCAGGCATGATTTCGGGTTATACCTTTGCACCTGCTCATTGTGATGAGCGAGATGTTGCACCTGAAATTACGAATGATATTTACGGTTTACTGGGAGCAGATAAGGGCTATTTAAGACCAGAATTGAAACGATATTATGAATATCAGGGTATTGATTTACAAACACCCTTTAGAAAAAACATGATAGATTTCAGACCTAAAGAGACACTGCAAATACTGATGAAAGCCAGAAGAAAGATTGAAACAGTGATTGGTCAATTAACAGATCGCTTTCACATTCAGAAAGTGAGGGCAAAAGATCTATGGCATTTAACCCACCGCATAACTCGTAAAATTCTGTCGCATACAATTTGTGTGGTGCTAAATAAAAAGCTTGGTCATTCACCAATTCAATTCGAAAATCTTATTTTAAGTTGAGATTGGCGTAATGAATAGAACAATCATCAATAAAAAACCGCTCATCAGGAGCGGTTTTTTATGCAACTTAAATGACTAAAACTTAGTTTTTGTCTTTCAGTTGTGGCACTGCAGATGCTGAACCAACTGCGAGTAAACCAGTCTCTGTATAGATGCCCAGTTTAGCACGAGTATCCGTGATGTCGAGGTTACGCATGGTCAACTGACCGATACGATCCATCGGCGAGAACATAGAATCACCTTTCTCCATAGTCAAACGCTCAGCTTCATAAGTGAGGTTCGGAGATTCAGTATTCATAATGGTGTAGTCATTACCACGACGCAGTTCGATCGTTACAGTACCGGTAACTGCTTTAGCGACCCAACGCTGTGCAGTTTCACGTAGCATAAGCGCTTGAGAATCGAACCAGCGACCTTGGTACAGCAAACGACCTAAACGTAAACCGTTAATGCGGTATTGTTCAATCGTATCTTCGTTATGAATACCCGTTACCAGACGCTCATAAGCAATGTGAAGCAGCGCCATACCCGGAGCTTCATAGATACCGCGAGATTTCGCTTCGATGATCCGGTTTTCGATTTGATCCGACATACCTAGACCGTGACGGCCACCGATGCGGTTCGCTTCAAGAATGAACTCAACTGGATCTTCAATGCGTTGACCGTTGATGGCAACCGGGAAGCCTTCTTCAAAAGTAATCGATACTTCTTCAGCTTTTACTTCTACGTCATCTTTCCAGAATGCAACGCCCATGATTGGCTCAACGATTTTGATGCCTGCATTCAGGTATTCAAGATCTTTGGCTTCGTGTGTCGCACCCAGCATGTTTGAGTCAGTTGAATAGGCTTTTTCTTTTGACATTTTATAGTCAAAGCCATTGTCGATCAGGAACTGTGACATTTCCGCACGGCCGCCCAGCTCGTCAATGAAAGTTTGGTCTAACCAAGGCTTGTAAATTTTAAGCGCAGGATTGGTCAACAAGCCATAACGGTAGAAACGTTCAATGTCGTTGCCTTTATAAGTCGAACCGTCACCCCAGATGTTAACATCATCTTCTTTCATGGCAGTTACCAGCATGGTGCCAGTTACTGCACGACCCAATGGCGTCGTGTTGAAATAAGGCATACCACCTGTAGAAATATGGAACGCGCCACATTGAATTGCAGCAATACCTTCTAATGCAAGCTGTAAACGGCAGTCGATTAAACGTGCTTTTACTGCGCCATAAGCTTCAGCTTTTTTTGGAATCGCATCGTAATCGTCTTCGTCTGGCTGACCCAAGTTAGCTGTGTAAGCATAAGGTTCAGCGCCTTTTTGTTTCATCCACAAAAGAGCAGCAGAAGTATCTAGACCACCAGAGAAGGCAATACCAACTTTTTTACCTACTGGGACATTCTGCAAGATAGTTGCATTATCAGACATTGTTCATCCTAATGATATGAAATAGGCACGCCAGAATTGGTGGCCTGAAAAAATACATATTGCATCAATTGTATCATTAATTTATTTAGGTTTGCTTTAGAAAAGAAAAACTCGTTTTAAAATCTCTATTCAATAGGCTTAAATAATCATAAATCGCACGATTTTCACCAGAATCCTGCTGAAAACGGAAGAAATTGGTTATATTCAGCCGAATAAAGTTAAAAATCAGATAAAACAGGAATAAAAGCATGGCGACTCGCATTCCACCTTTACCTAATTTAAATCCTAAAGCTAAGAATGAAACGCTGGCACTGTTATATGGGATTTATGCCGGCCTGATTGGTTTTAGTACAGTGCTGTTTTTATATCTTGAATATCAGCAATCCAGTATTTCCATGCTGAGTTTAGGTGTGGTGCTGCTGCTTTTAGGCTTGCTGATGTTTTTTAATATACAGGCCAGTATCAAGGTGAAGCAGGGCAATGGTTCAGGACGGACTTTATCCAGAGTGATGGCAATCCTCATGCTGTTCAGTTTTCCGATTGGGACAGTATTGGGTGCGATTGCATTATGGAAATCCAGTGCAAGGCAATGGCAGCAATAATTTAATTGCGAAGGTTCGATATAAATATGCCACCAATTGGTATTTGTGCCTGAGAATGCAGACCTGATAGTCATAAAAAGCCCCTAAAAATCAGTTAAAGTACCTTTATAAGATTTAAGCTATTAGCCAAATAAAAATCAGGGATATGTTATGACTACGACGCGCTATGCCAATATTTTAAAACCACTTCATCTGGGTTTCACCACCATTAAAAACCGGGTGGTAATGGGATCGATGCATACTGGTCTGGAAGATCGCTTTTATAATTATCCTAAACTGGCAGCTTATTTTGGCGAACGTGCAAAGGGTGGTGTGGGTCTGCTGATTACAGGTGGAATATCGCCAAACCGTCAAGGCTGGCTGTTGCCGGCGGGCGGTACCATGAATACCTTGGGCGATATTGCACCACATCGTCTGGTGACACATGCAGTGCATAAGCATGGTGCTAAAATTCTTTTACAGATTCTGCATGCCGGACGTTATGGCTATCAGCCTTTTGTGGTTTCGGCCAGCCCGATCAAATCACCAATTTCTCCTTTTAAACCGCGTGAAATGTCAGATAAACAGATCCTGAATACCATTCAGGATTATGTGAAAACTGCCATCATTGCCAAAAAGGCTGGCTATGATGGCGTGGAAATCATGGGTTCTGAAGGCTATTTGCTGAATCAGTTTTTAAGTCGTCATGTCAATCAGCGTATTGACCGTTGGGGCGGCCCGATTGAAAACCGGATGCGTTTTGCCGTAGAAATTGTTAAAGCGATTCGCGCTGAAATTGGTGAGAAATTTATTATCTGTTTCCGTTTGTCACTTCTCGATTTGGTACATGATGGCAATACCATGCAGGAAGTGATTACCGTAGCTAAAGCTTTGGAAAAGGCAGGAATTACTTTGCTCAATACCGGGATTGGCTGGCATGAAGCACGTATTCCAACTATTGTGACTTCCGTGCCTCGAGCTGCTTTTGTCGATTACACTTCTGAAGTTAAGAAACATGTTTCGGTGCCGGTGATTGCCTCTAACCGGATCAATATGCCAGACACTGCCGAGGCGATTCTGGCCTCTGGTCAGGCAGATATGGTACAGATGGCACGTCCACTTTTGGCAGATGCGTTCTGGGTCAACAAAACTGCAACCAATCGTGTTGATGAAATCAATACCTGTATCGCCTGTAATCAGGCTTGCTTGGATCATACCTTTAAAAATCAGCGCGCAACCTGTCTGGTCAATCCGCGTGCCGCTTATGAGACCGAACTGGTCTATGTCAAAACCAAAAAACCGAAAAGTATTGCAGTGATTGGTGGTGGTGTTGCAGGTCTGTCAGCGGCTACTGTCGCAGCCAGTCGCGGGCATGATGTCACTTTGTTTGAGGCCAGTCATGAAGTAGGCGGGCAGTTCAATCTGGCTAAAGTGATTCCGGGGAAAGAAGAATTTCACGAAACGATTCGTTATTTTAAAGTGCAGCTAGAAAAAACCGGAGTTGATCTGCGTCTCAATACCCGAGTCAACCGCGAGCAGTTGGAGCGTGAGGGTTTTGATGAGGTGATTGTGGCTACAGGGGTTGTGCCGCGTGCCTTGAATATCGAAGGCAGTCAGGCACCACAAGTATTATCTTATGCAGAAGTGCTACGTGGCGCACCTGTCGGTGATCGTGTTGCGGTCATTGGCGCAGGCGGGATCGGTTTTGATGTGTCCGAGTTTTTATTAAAGCCACCGCATCAAATACAGCCGCAACCTGTGGATGAGTGGAAGCGTGAATGGGGTGTAGATTCTCATCCAGATTATGTGACTGAAGGCGGGTTACAGCGTGCTGAAGTAGAACCTCCAGTACGGGAAATTTATCTATTACAACGTAAAAAGACACCGCTTGGCGCAGGACTAGGCAAGACTTCAGGCTGGGTACATCGTGCCCAGTTAAAAAAACATGCCGTGCGGATGTTGCGCGGTGTGCAATATAAATCTGTCACGGATGAAGGCTTATGGATTGAGGTAGATGGCCATGCTCAATTATTGCGTGTGGATACCATTGTGGTATGTGCAGGTCAGGAATCGGTAAAAGACCTGATGCCGAGTGCTGGGGAAAATACCTTGGCGCAGTATCATATTATTGGCGGTGCAAAACTGGCTGCTGAACTCGATGCCAAGCGCGCCATTCGTGAGGGAGCGGAATTAGCAGCTAAACTGTAAGGATTTGATGAAACTATATGCAGTTGATTGCATTCACTGTAATTTTCACTTGTCAGCCGGACAAAAGCTCCGTATTATTGCGCCCATGGAAGCGTGGCAGAGCGGTTTAATGCACCGGTCTTGAAAACCGACGAGGGTGTGAGTCCTCCGTGAGTTCGAATCTCACCGCTTCCGCCAAATTTTAAAAACCCCAGTCGAAAGATTGGGGTTTTTTTATTTCTATGATTTTAATAAAATGATTTAAAATAAGCTGATAGCGAACAAAGTCAAAATTTTAAAATTCCATAATTAATAAATATTCTTTAATTGCCTACTTCAATTTTGATTAATGCCAACGCAATTCTTTCCACATGTTGGTAAGCTGGTTGTTCCAGTTCTTCACCAAAAATATCCGGGTCAATTTCTTCATAGGACCAGATTATATTTTGATGCTGTTTCATCAAATCTTTAAGATGCTGCAAAAACAGATTGCCATGTTCAGTCACGGTCACACCGGTATATAGAAATAAATGTCCGCCAGAATTCAGGCGCTGTAGACCTTCTTTTATAATCCTGAATGATAAATCACAGCCATCCAGCGCATTACCGCCATGACGATATTGACGTTGTTCGGGATCAATTAAATACGGTGGATTAGCAAAAATCAGATCAAATTTTCCATCAAGATTGGAAAATAAATTACTTTGAACCGGATGAATATGGTTTAAGCCGGCAAAACTGATATTAATCTGGCTATAGAGCAAGGCTTTGGGATTCAGGTCTGCAACCATCATTTCATTCACATCTGGAAAATGTCTGGCAATGCTGATCGCGGCTGCTGAAGTGCCACAACACATTTCCACGACCCGTTTAAAAGGGCGAGGCTGAGCAGCTAGATATTGCTTAAGATGATAGACAAAGCGGTAAGTATCCGGACCAAAAAATACCGCATCCTGCTGAGTGGTGGGAAAAGCTGAATGAATAAAGAGTTCGCCATCGAGTGAAGAAACCCGAACCTGACTGAAGTATTGATCTTCCTGAACCTGTAGAAGCTGATGTTCTTGCAATAATGTAAAAAGGGCAGAATCAAGATCAGTTTTTTTAAAGTTTAGATTCCAGCCAAAGATATCCTGATGGGTTCTGTGCTTATAAATTTCATTCTTTTTTCGATTCAGAATTCGCTGGTGGGAAAGCGGTGTAATGGTCGTAAACTGATAATCTTGTTGTTTTAAAAAGGCTAATAAATAAAGCAAAGCTTGCTGCGGGCTGCTTTGAATCTCTAAAATTTGGTTCATACGGATATGCTCTTCTATTTATTTAACCTACATGAAAAGATTAATTCACTTTATGCCTGCAAAAGACAATATCAAACCAGTCGTGAATGATCAAAGCTATACAGCACTGGATTCCATGGAAAGGGATCAGTTTATATTCACCTAAATAATGCATTGCTTAGGTAAAAATGTGATGAGAATTGGTTGGATTTGTATAGGTCGTAGGCATAATTTTATTGGTTAAGCAGCCTTATTATGATTTTGCGAACTATTATTTTTTATTCATGATTATACGTATAAAAAATGGCTATTAATCACTGGGATCAATAGCCATTAGAGCTGAGAGCTTTAAAAGCTTAGTTGGGTACTTCCGGCAAATCAAACCAGATCACTTGCGCATCTTCGCTTGCTTTAATTTCTGTATCATCTAGAAAAGCAATTGCGCCGCCAGCTTCAACTGTATGTTCAGCGATCTGGACAGTGCCAGAAACAACATGTACATAATTAATATGCTGGGTCGCTTTCACTTCCAGACTTTGGCCTTGCTGAATCACCGCAGTTTTGACTTCGGCATTCTGACGAATATGCATCGGTGCATTGTCATTCGGACCACAAATCAAATGCCACTGGTTCGGTTGCTCATGCGGGTCAAGACGGATTTGCTGATAGTTCGGCTTGGCATCACGTTCATTTGGAATAATCCAGATTTGCAGTAAATGGACCTGTTCGTCGCCTTGGTTCATTTCACTGTGCCGCACACCTGTTCCTGCACTCATCAGTTGCCATTCACCCGCAGCGATTCCGCCATGATTGCCCATGCTGTCCTGATGGGTAATGGTTCCTTTCAGCACACAGGTCAGGATTTCCATATTATCATGTGGATGCGTTCCAAAACCCTGATGTCCATCAATCAGGTCATCATTAATGACACGTAAAGCGCTGACACCCATATACTTTGGGTTATACCAGTTACCAAATGAGAAACTGTGTTTAGACTCCAGCCAGCCCATTTTTACATGACCACGATTTTCGCTAGGATGTAGAAAAGCATTCATGATTTTATCTCGACATTATTTTTAACTTGAGATCATCATACTGTCGTTTTATAACTGGAAAAATCTCAAATAGGCGACAGATCATTGCATTTTTGCAACGAAAGAGCTGAAAGTAAACATAAGGAATAAAAAAGCCCGCTCAAAAGCAGGCTATTTTTATTCAAATCGGCAGACCGATCATCATTCTAAGAAACGAACCGTTACCCCAGATTTGACTTTACGGCCAAGATCATTGGCATCCCAGTTAGTCAAACGAATACAACCATGTGACGCTGTTTTCGAAATGGTAGACGGGTTTGGTGTTCCGTGAATACCAAATGATTTCTTGCTTAAACCAATCCAGATATTCCCGACAGGACCGTTAGGACCCGGTGGTAAAGATAGTGGTTTTAAGTTTTTACCTTGTACAAAGTTAGACGGTGAATAGCTGTACCAAGGGTTTGGTGCAACACCTGTTACTTTATAGGTTCCGGTCGGAGATGGTGTATCCGCACTACCAATGGTGGCAGGGAATGACGCGATCATTTGATTTTTACTGTTAAATAAGTACAGTTGTTTCGCACCTTTATGTGCAACAATCAAGTGAATACCTTCAGGCAAGTCATTACGTACATTACTGACCAGTAATTTTTCCCCAACTTTATTAAAGTTAGCATTTGGATTGAGTTTCTTTAAGAAATTCTCATCCATATGGAATTTTTCGCTCAACATTTCACTGACACGTGTGTAGTACAAGCCTTTCATTTTCGCCTGTAACGCATAATCTGAAGGAATAGACTTGGCAAATGGGCCTGCCAGATCTTTTTCAGTAATGGTGTATTCAACAAAGGCTGGCTTAGAACCCTGACGTGCAACTAGTTTATCCCAGGTTTCCTGAGTCAAAACACCTGTCGGTTTAATGCCATTCATTTGCTGGAAAGATGCAATGGCTTTTAGTGTATTTTTACCGCTGGTTCCGTCAATCGCACCTGGTGATGCATGGGCATTATTCAGCATGACATGCGCACGTGCGTAAACTGGGAATTGACCTGCACCGATATTTTCATACCATTGGGCATTGTTTAAACCGTCTAAAGTCCAAGAAGCTTTGGTCATCGCAGAGTTAGTCGGTGCTTTGGTATTTGGTGCTGCGCCAACAGAGGCAGTCTGATCTTCGGTATCCTGTAGCTCATTCAGCGCTTCAGATGCCTGTTTTAAGTCTTGTTGTTCTTGTGCAGTAATTTGCGCTTCTGCAGGTGCTGCTTGGGCCGCTGAAGCTTCAGTTGCTAATGGATCAATCGGATCTTGCACTGCAACATCAGTCACCACTTGGGGTTTTAATGGTTGTTCAGCAGTAGACGCGGCAAAAACTTGACCTGCGAAAATGCAACCTAGACTCACAGCGAGCATTGTGCGAACGAACATGTAACTCAACCTTAAGAATTATTTCTTTAACTATGTGAAAAAACACTATAAGTATTACAGAAAAAATGTGGAGATGCAGTAGTTGTTTTGTGTAAATCACTAGGTTGCCGTTCAATCCGATCGGTTTTTAAAGTTGCCAGAAGTTATTAAAACTGCGGCCTTTTTGCTATGATGTTGGCAATGTCAAAGAAAGATGGGAATGTGAATGACGACCTTAAAAAATGATCGTTTTCTGCGCGCATTGTTGCGTGAGCCTGTAGATGCTACGCCAGTATGGATGATGCGTCAGGCTGGCCGTTATTTGCCTGAGTACCGCGAAACGCGTACCAAGGCAGGAGATTTCCTTTCGCTTTGCAAGAATACTGAACTGGCCTGTGAAGTAACTTTGCAGCCTTTACGCCGTTATGATCTTGATGCCGCGATTTTATTCTCGGATATCTTGACGGTTCCGGATGCTTTGGGACTGGGGCTGTATTTTGAAGCCGGTGAAGGCCCGAAATTTCACAAGACCATCCGTACCGAACAGGATGTCGCCAATCTGCCTGCATTTAATGCCAAGTCGGATCTGGATTATGTGATGAATGCCGTTTCGACCATTCGTTCAGCCTTGGGCGGTCAGGTTCCTCTGATTGGTTTCTCGGGCAGTCCATGGACTCTGGCAACGTATATGGTCGAAGGCGGTTCAAGCAAGGATTTCCGTTTTACCAAACAGATGATGTATGCGCAGCCTGAAGTTTTGCATGCTTTACTGGATCGTCTGGCTGATGCAGTGACTGAATATTTGAATGCGCAGATCTATGCGGGTGCACAAGCGGTACAGATCTTTGATAGTTGGGGTGGGGCATTAGCACATCGTGAATATATCGAGTTCTCGCTGAACTATATGCAGAAGATTGTCGCTGGTTTGCAACGTGAGAAAGACGGCCGCAAGATTCCGGTAATTCTGTTTACCAAAGGTGGCGGTCAATGGTTGGAACCGATGATTACGACAGGCGCAGATGCATTTGGTCTGGACTGGACCACGCCATTGAATGTCGCTCGTCAAACGGTTGCTGGTCGTGCAGCACTTCAGGGTAACCTGGATCCTGCAACTTTATATGGTTCATCAGACACCATCATTAAAGCGACAAAAGCCATGCTGGATGATGCCTATGCCAATGGCGAGAAAACCGGTTATGTTGCCAATTTAGGTCATGGTATTACCCAGTGGGTTGATCCGGCGAATCCAAAAGCATTTATTGATACCGTACATGAGTATAGTGCCAAATATCTTTAGGATGTAAACCTTGATCGATCTATTCAAATCAGGGTTTGAATTTACTTATAAGGCAGCTTCGGCTGCCTTATTTGGGATTTTACTCCTGCTCGCTTTTGCGCTGACTGCTTCTATGGGCAGCGATCTCTTCTTTGGTTTTTACCGGTATGACTATCTGCTTTTTTTTGCTTTGCTGATTCAGGTGATATTGCTCTATACCAAACTGGAATCCTGGGCTGAAGCCAAAGTGATTGCGTTATTTCATCTCATGGCCATGGTGATGGAAATCTTCCTGACCCATCCGGCAATTGCTTCCTGGCATTACCCTCAACCCGCAATATTTAAAATCCTGACCGTGCCTTTATTTGCCGGTTTTATGTATTCTGCGGTCGGCAGTTTTTTTGCGCGCTCTTTACGTCTATATCAGGTTTCATTTGAAAAACTGCCGCGTTTTAGCCATATGCTGACATTGGCTGTCTTGTCTTATATCAACTTTATGAGCAAGTTTTTTATTCCCGATTATCGGGTGATTTTATTTGTCTGGAGCGTGCTGATGTTCTGGAAAACCAGAATTCGCTTTCAGCTGAATCGGCATACTTTTCAGTTGCCGATGTTACCCGTACTGCTGATTCTGGCGTTTATTATCTGGATTGCCGAGAACATCAGTACCTTTTACCAGATCTGGCTCTATCCAAGCCAGATTGAGCAATGGCATATGGTGGGATGGGGCAAACTGGGCTCCTGGTATTTGTTGTTATTGCTGAGTCTGGTGTTAGTACTGAAAATCTTGGGACAGCGTAATTCACAAGGCGATTGGGCGCTCAAGGAACAGTAAAATCAATCAGGTTATGTTTATGTAAAGCATACATTTTTTCAATTGCGCCAAACTTGACTTGTCGCTACTCTGCTGAGTATGTAATTTAAATTACATTATTAGAGTAATAACAAAGATTGCATGAGAATAATTGGAGAATAACTATGTTGAAAAAAATTATGCTGGCGGCGGTATTGGCGACTGGTTCAAGCATGGCGATGGCTGACCGAGATGTCGGTTGTGGTATCGGAAGCCAGGTGTGGGCGGGTCAGTCTGGTATTATTCCTAAACTCTTTGCAGGTACGACCAACATTCTGTTTACGAATCAGTGGCTCGGGATCACTTTTGGTACTTTAGGTTGTAGCCAGGGCGGTACCGTAACCGCTCAAGTGGTGACCTTTACCAATGAAAACGCTGAAACATTGGCGCGTGATATGGCAGTTGGAGAGGGTGAAAGCCTGAATGTTATGGCTGAACTTTTGAATATTAAATCTGAAGATAAAGCTCGTTTCTTTAGCGTTTCCAAGCAGAATTTCTCTGAAATTTATTCCGAAGAAAACCAGAATACATTACAAGTTTTAAGCACCTTACAAACTGTGATGGCCAAAGATGAAGTATTGAAATCCTACATCTGATCCGCACCCTAAAAACCCTGCTGTTCTGGCAGGGTTTTCTTATGACTAAAAGAAATTGATGAGAATAAGTTAACTGAATGAAATATGCGTTCTTCATGTTGGGCCTGACATTCAGCCCTTTAAGTTTTTCTAGCGAAATTAATCCAGACATCCAGCATTATATCGCTCAGGCCGAAACTCAGCATCTGGATCAGAGCACTACCTGGCAACGTCTCATGTATGCCAATCCCCAAGGTCATAGCGAGGTTAACTATTCGGGCTATTTCCTGGCAGAGCAGGGAAAAACTGATCTAAAAAAAGAAATGCAGCATAACATTCAGGCTTTATTCCTGAGCGCAGAGCCGAATCAGTCCGTCCGCTGTAAGTTTCCTGCACGCAGCAGCTGGTTAATGCAGCAATTGAATATTTCCGAGCAACAATTGCCTGCGGTCAGTTGCCCGGATTTGGATAAATGGATTGGCGAGGTCAAGCCTTATCAGGCAACCCTGATCTATGCCACGGATTTTATGGGTAATCCCAGCTCGATGTTTGGTCATACCTTGTTGCGTCTGGACCCTAAAGACCAGCAACAACTCAATCTGATTTCTTATGCGGTCAACTATGCTGCGACGGTCGATGGCAATGACAACTGGTCCTTTGCCTGGAAAGGGCTGACCGGACAATATCCGGGTGAATATTCCCTGATGCCGTATTACCGCAAGGTCAAAGAATATGGTGACTTTGAAAGCCGGGATTTGTGGGAATATGAATTAAACTTAAGCCCGCAAGAAACCAGATTTTTGGTACAGCATCTCTGGGAAATGCAAAATGTAAGTTTCCCTTATTATTTTATCAATGATAATTGTGCTTATCGCCTGCTGGGGCTATTTGATCTGGTACGTCCCGAGTTAAATCTACAGAAACAGTTTAATTCGACTGCGATTCCGATTGAAACACTGAAAGTCGTAGAACAGCAGGGTTTGATCAAACAGAAAGTTTACCGTCCAGCGCTTGAAACTCAATTGCTGGCTCAATCCAGACAGCATGGCAAAGCGCTGGCAAAAACTGCGCATCAGTTAGCTTATGCAGAAACAGGTGTAATGCTTTCAATTTTGCAGCCTTATCCGGCAGAAGATCAGGCCAAAATTCTGGAAATGGCCTATGATCATTTATATCTGGACTTTCTCCGACAAAAAGTCGATGAATCTTTTGTTCAACCACGTTTTCGTAAGTTATTAGGCTTAAGAAGCCAGCTGGATATCGAGAAACAGCGTAAAGCGCCTGAACGTCCAAAAATAGATCCGGTACAAAGCCATCATGCACGCAATATCAGTCTTCAGGCCGGACAGGTTCAGGGTGAATCCTTTGTCCAGCTAGGGCATCGGCAAGCCTATCATGATCTTATCGATCCGCAAGGTGGTTTTCGAACAGGCACACAATTATTGTTTCTAGATGGGGCTTTGCAATATCGTGACAGTGAGCTCAAACTGGAACAGCTTGATCTATTTACCGTCAATTCCTATAACCCGGTCAATCCGTTTAATACGCCATTGTCCTGGGGTTTTAATCTGGGCTGGCAACAGGAGGCACTGGATGCGCATGGCCAGTTTAGTGAAGATGAGCAGCATGGCGTCGCCAGCTTAAAAACTCAGGGCGGTTATAGCTGGGCAAATGCCAGCCGTGAACATCTATGTTATGCACAAATGCAAACTCAGCTACAGGCAGGCAAGGCACTTGATCAAGGCTGGCGCGTAGGTGCAGGCCCCACCGTGGGTTGTCAGAATATCTGGAGCGATCAGATTAACAGTCTGGTGCAGGTGGAACTGCCTTATTGGGAAGATTCGCATCGCTGGCAGCTGAAACTGAATACTGAACTCCAATATGCATTCAATCCACAACATGCACTTCGGCTGTCTTGGGAATATCAGCAACAACAGTCCAAAGACTGGGATCAATGGAGTCTTGGTTTGATCCGGTATTTTTAAGATTGAGTCAAAACTGATTAACACTATTCATAAAGTGCTGTGTATCTGTGAGGCTACTGTTCGGTTTTCCCGTGTATAAAAAGATTAGTTGGGTTTGGTGCAAATAATCTGGTCGATATTTTAGGAAAAATACCTGATATTTGTTATATTTGTCACATAATGTGAGTGCAAATTGCAAGGTTTTGGGGAACAGACAGTATGAATAATGAATGCATGGCAAGACTGGCCGAGCAATGGGAACAGATCTGTCAAAATTATTCATCTGATGACTTATTGCATGCCTTTCACTTTATTCAAGATCATTCCCTGATTCTGGTGGAAGAATTCTATAAAAACATGCTCATTGAAAAGGAATCTGCAGAATTCTTTTCTGATGACTTGATTCAACAGCGCTTGCGCGACACTTTAAATGCCTGGCTACTTGAAAGCTTTAGTGTAGGAATTAATAAACGCTATGCCGATGCCGTGCAGAAACAGGCGATGGTGGGGCATGTGCATGCGCGTGTCGGAATTCCGTCCTGGCTGATCATGCGCGGTGTACGTGAAATTGAGCGTAAAATGTTTGAACTGCTGGATGAGAATCCTCACCACAGTATGTTGACCACCTGCAGTTATATTGTCCAAATCATGGGATTTGCCACAGAAGTCATGTGCCGATCTTATGAAGCCAAAACAGCCATGAATCAGGAAATTAAACACAGTTATCGTGTTTTTTCAGCGATGCAGGATGTGGCCGTACAAAAAGATAAACAGCGTAGCTCATTGCTGGACTGGGAAAATGAGCTCATGTTCAAGGTCTTTTCTGAGCATGAGAAATTGAATCATCCGATGCTGTCCAAGTCGGAGTTTGGTTTATGGTTTATCCATAAAGCCTCTTATGCTTTTACCGGTTCTGACCAGGTCGATTTAATCATTGAACGAATTTATCAAGTCGATGAACTTAATCAAGAGATCATGGACTGTACGGATAAAAACAATATGCTGGGACTGATCCAGCAGATCCGTGACTTAAACCGCGAAATTCAGCTGCTGGTGGACCAGTTATTTCAGGTGGCAGAATATATTGAATCAGGTAATGATTCATTGACCCAGTTATTGAATCGTCGTTATTTGAATACGATTATTTCACGTGAAATCACTTTTTCCCGTAAGAATCATACGCCTTTGTCTTTACTTGCCATTGATGCCGATTATTTCAAAAGTATCAATGATAAATTCGGACATGCAGCAGGTGATTTGGCCTTGAAATTTCTGGCCGAAGCATTGCAAAAATATAGTCAGGGCAGTGATTATGCTTTCCGGATCGGTGGTGAAGAGTTTTTGCTGTTACTGGTGGATACTGATGAAAAACGTGCCCTCAATATTGCTGAAAGTATTCGTAAATATATTGAAAATGGCATGATTAATTCGGCACAAGGCCAGCAGTTTAAATTTACGGTCAGTATTGGTTGTGTGCTTTATAATGGACATCCGGATTATCAGCGCTTCCTGAATGCGGCAGATTCTGCCTTGTATATGGCGAAGAACAACGGGCGTAACAGAGTCTATATGGCTCATCAGTCCTTGAATCCAGTCGCACAGCCACTCTCTGTTTAAATGAAAGATATTTATCCAGTTGCAGCCTGCTGCTCTATAAATTCCTGAAATTTCTTTTTTTGCTGAAGATATTCGGGATGATTTTTAGCTTCATCCCATTTCTGTTTAAAAATTTTGGCAGCAGCGGCTTTAACAGGATCTTCCTGATTGCGTGGCAGCTCGGAACGGCCATGCGCGCCACTTAAACCTTTTTTGTCTTCCGGAACCGGACCGTCATACTTTTTGCCGCCTTTATGATTGGCATAACGCCGGGCACGGGTAAAACCCATCTGTAAAAACTTGCGTGCCATGTCAGCACCAATAAAATCTCCTTGTTTTAAATAGTCCAAGAAAAGCTGATAGATTTTCTCGCTACTGGCTTGGGCTTTTGCTTCATCTGCAAAGCGCCAGTGTGGCAGGATTTCCGATTTATAAGGCTCAACCAGTAATACACCTTGTTCACCACGGCCAATCCGGTAGAGCTCGGGTCGTTTACGAAAATTAATCTTTGCAAAGTCCAGAGAATAATCAAAACTATTCGAAACTACACGTGACGGACGTTTTGGTGGGGTTACTTTGGCAGATGACTTCATATTCGGCCTTTTCTGAAATTTAAAATGACTCAATATTTCAGCTAATACAAATTATGAAAATGAAAGGCAGGATACAGAAAAGCCCCTGTCTTCTAGAACTAGGGGCTTTCATTTTACTTCGATTTTTTCGAACTGGTCTTCGAGGTTTTAGCCTTGGTTGACTTGCTCTTAGAGGAGCTACTCGACTGCTTTTTAGCAGGCGCCGATTTTTTTGAAGAAGACTTTTTCACTTTAGTGTCGTCTTTACTCTTGTTGCTGCTTTTCGCTTTAGCCGGTTTTTTCGCAGAAGAGGTCTTTTGGTCTTTCGCTTTATCACTGGCTTTTGAGCTCGAATTTTTCTTCGCCTTCACTTTTTCATCTTTGCTGGCATTGTCTTTCTTAGAAGATGCCGCTTTAGATTTACTGCTCGCCGCTTTTTTAGTGACTTTGCGATCACTGTCTTTGTCACTACTCTTATTCGACTTTTTCAGTTTCTCATCTTGGGTCTTTTTAGCAGTTTTTGCTGATTTTTTGCTGTCTTTCGCCTGGTTATTTTTACTATTCGCCATGGTTACTTTCCTTATCATTAAAAATCAATCAGAAAGATATAAAGCGCTTTGCTGTATATCAACTTCAAATTACTTTAATGGGAGAGCGGCAGGATTAAAACTTTATCGTGTATCCAAGTGTAGGCTTGTTGCAAACACAAGCAGGAATTGTTTGAGTTCTAGACTGAAACATAGCAAGTTTTGGGACAGGTCTTTAAACCCTGTTACCAGGTGTTATTTATAGCAAGTGAGCTTTTGAATTAAGTATTGATATCCTCTTCCTTTAAAAGCAAAAAACCCCGAATGATCGAGGCTTTGAGTAACTTATTTTTAAGCTTTAATAATTAATAGCTTTCTGGAACCGCACTTAAAAATTCACGACGTGTTTCTTTGTCGGTTTTAAAATCACCAATAAATGATACCGTACGTGTGGTTGATTCCTGCTTGCCTACACCGCGCATCATCATGCACATGTGCGCAGAATCAATCATTACTGCAACACCGCGTGCTTTGGTGACTTCAGCCACTGCTTCTGCAATTTGCTGAGTCAGATTTTCCTGAATTTGCAAACGGCGTGCAAACATTTCAGTAATGCGGGCAAATTTAGACAGGCCTAAAACATGACCTTCTGGCAAATAGGCGATATGTACGCGGCCATAAAATGGCAATAAGTGATGCTCACATAGCGAATAAAATTCGATGTTTTTGACCAGTACCATTTCACGGTTATCGGAAGGGAAGACCGCCTTGTTGGTCACTTCTTCAAGTGTCTGGCTATAACCCGAGGTTAAATATGAAAATGCTTTCGCAGCGCGCACAGGCGTATCTTTGAGACCAGGGCGATTTAGATCTTCGCCAACGGCAGTAAGAATGTTTGCGTAGGATTGCTGCATAGTCATATGACGTATTCACTTAAACTGAGAATGAACAAGGACGGCATTGTAGCAGAAAACTTTTACAATGCCTTGTTTTGAGGCTAAAACCGTTTACTGTTTGAACTTTGGATTCTTTTCTGCACGTTTGAGCAGAACCAATACCGCACCGGTACCACCTTGCTTTTCAGGTGCACTGACAAAAGCCAAAACATCGCGATGCTGACGCAGCCAGCCGTTCACATAGGTTTTTAAAATCGCTTCCGGACCTTTGCCATGTACGATTTTAATCACGTTCTGGTTTTCATCTTTGGCGATCTGGATAATTTGCAGCACGGCTTGACGCGCTTCTTCCACAGTACAGCCATGCAGATCCACAGCTTCAAACCAGCGCAAGTTACCGGCTTTCAAGTCTTCAAACACTTTATGCTGCAAGGTGGCAATGCGGTAACTCAAGTTGGCCTGACTCCCGACAGGATTGAGCATGGCTTGAGTATCTGATAAAGCCATTGCCTCTGTTTCCATCGGGCCAGTAGCCGCTGCACGCTTTGCCAGGATTTGTGCATCCGGCTTTTTCTTGCGTGGCTTGTCCAGTTGAACCGTATTGCCCGATTCAATTTTTTGCACGCCCTGCATTTGCTTGCGGAATAATTCAAGTTCTTCTAAAGCCTCTTGCTCGACAGTCTTTTCAACAGGTGCAGCAACGACCGCAGGCGTTTGCGGCTGTGTAATTTGCTTCTTAAAAGATTTCAGCAGGTTGTACTGATCTTTAGATAACGAAGAATCGTGTTTACTCATAATGTAAAAACAAGGGAGATACGGAATTTACAAGAATTATAGTCTGAAAATAGACAAAGGAGAACTGAATTGCGTTCATGACATTCGCTGAGGATTTTAAATACGCTCGAGATTCTATGATCTACTTTTTAATATTGAAAATAAAAAAGCCCAATCCTGAGATTGGGCTTTTTAAGTGCTTAGGTAAGTATTTACAACTTTAAACTGCTTCAGGCTCACCAAACAGATCACGGAAAGCATGATCCGGACGTGGCTGTTTCATAAAGCTTTCGCCGACCAAGAAGGCGTGAATATCATGTTCCTGCATCATGGCGACATCGGAAGGGGTTGCAATACCGCTTTCAGTCACCAGCAAGCGTGAAGGATCCAGTAATTTTTTCAAACGAATCGAGGTGTTCAAATCCACATCAAAGGTTTTTAAATTACGGTTATTCACGCCGAGCAAACAACGATCTGAAAGCTTTAAAGCACGGGATAGTTCTTCTTCATCGTGAACTTCAACCAGTACATCCAGATGATGTTCAAATGCAGTTTTGGACATTTCTTCTAACTGCTGGTCAGACAGGCAAGCCACAATTAGCAAGATACAGTCTGCATGCAGGGCACGTGCTTCGATGACCCCATAAGGATCGATCAGAAAGTCTTTGCGCAGTGCAGGCAGGTCGCAATGTGAACGGGCAATCTGAATATTGTCATCATGTCCTTGGAAAAAGTCTACATCGGTCAGCACCGATAAACAGGCTGCGCCTGCCTCCTGATACTGTGCTGCAATTTCCGCAGGGTTAAAGTTCTCGCGAATAATGCCCTTAGATGGCGAAGCTTTCTTAATTTCAGCAATGACACCCGGACGTTTCGACACTAAAGACCGGGCAAAACCACGCACAGGTGATGCACCTTGTGCCAGTTCTTCCAGATCTTTATAGCTTTTCTGCTTTAAACGTAGGGCAAATTCTTCTTTTTTACGGTCAACAATTTTGCCTAAAATTGTATTTGCGATATCCACCATGATCAAAATCCCTGACCGAATTAAGCTTCGTAATGTTTAATAGTTTTGGTAAATTCAGACAGTACACTCATTTTCTCAAGTGCCTGACCGCCATAGATAATGTCATGTGCCAGCGCAACACCTTGCTTATAGCTGCTGGTCAAACCGGAGACATAAATACCTGCGCCGGCATTCAGCGCGATCATATTGGCGGCTTTATCGCCGATGTCTGATTTTTTCTTGCCCAGTGCATCTTTGATTAAAGCCAGACTTTGCGCAGAATCTTCCACAATCAGTCCGGTCAGAGTTTGCGATTCAATATCGACCGATTCAGGAATAATTTCCCATTCGGTGACTTCGCCATTTTTCAGTTCAGCAACATGAGTTGAAGAGGCTATACTGATTTCATCCAGACCATCACGTGAATGTACTACCATCACATGTTCAGCACCGAGCTGTTTCATAACTTCGGCAATTGGACGGCAGAGTTCATTGGAAAATACGCCAATGACCAGACGTTGTACGCCAGCCGGATTGGTTAAAGGACCGAGCAGGTTGAAAATGCTGCGAATCCCCAATTCTTTACGTGGGCCGATTGCATATTTCATGGCTTGATGATGATTCGGTGCAAACAGGAAGCCGACACCGACATCACGGATACAGCGTTCAGTCTGCTGCATATTCAGGTCCAGATTAATCCCGGCCTGTTCCAGCAAATCTGACGAACCTGATTTGGTCGAAACGCCGCGGTTACCATGTTTGGCAATGGTTGCACCCGCTGCTGCGATCACGAATGCAGAGGCAGTAGAAACGTTAAACAGGTTTTGACCGTCACCGCCTGTGCCGACGATATCGACCAGATAAGGAATGTCACTGACATCAATTTTAGTGGCAAGTTCACGCATGACACGTGCAGCTGCGGTAATCTCATCAATGCTTTCGCCTTTAAGACGTAAGCCCATCAGCAGGGCACCAATCTGGGCATCGGTCGTTTCACCTGACATGATGGCACGCATCACGTCTTGCATTTGATCCTGAGTCAGGTGAATGTTTTTAGTAATATTGCTTAAAGCTTGTTGAATATTCATAAGGTGTTCTTAGGCATAAATTTCGAGAAAGTTTTTAAAGATTTGATGACCATGCTGGCTCAGAATCGATTCGGGATGGAACTGCACGCCTTCGACCGGCAATGTCTTATGTTTCACACCCATAATTTCTTCCATAGAGCCGTCAGCTTCATTGGTCCAGCAGGTCACTTCCAGACATTCGGGCAAGGTGGCTTGATCAATCACCAGTGAATGATAGCGCGTTGCAGGAAATGGAGAAGGGAGATTGCTGAAAATCCCGGTATCACTGTGGTACATATCAGACAGACGGCCATGCATGACACGTTTGGCACGCACGATATCACCGCCAAATGCCTGACCAATACTTTGATGACCAAGACAAACGCCCAGTAAAGGAATTTTTCCAGCAAAATGCTGAATCGCAGGAATAGAAATCCCTGCCTCACTTGGCGAGCATGGGCCGGGGCCAATCACTAAATACTTGGGTTGCCATCGCTCTATATCTTCCAATGTCACGGCATCATTACGGACTACTTTTACTTCTTGATTCAGTTCGCCAAAATATTGGACGATGTTATAAGTAAAGGAGTCATAGTTGTCGATCATGAGAAGCATATCGCACGTAACCTCTTGAAAATTGTGAAAATGAGCATCTTTATTTCTAATCGTTACTCACTATGTTACTCACTTTTAGAAAAGTGACTGATTTTGCAGGCATTAAAAAGCCGCTCAATCAAGCGGCTACTTTACCAGTTTTTGAATGCCTTGTGACAACTTCGTTCACATAACTATTTAGGTAGTAACTTCGTGGACCATCTTTGCTTGGCTGGTCAATTTCTCCTTTTTTGATCCTGTCATATAAAGTCGGCTCACTCATATTCATTGGTTCTCTCCTTGGCTTCATGAGCCTTCAAGTATTCAAATTTTGCATCTGCCCAGTTCTTTGCATCATATGGGCTTAAACCTTTTTTCTTGCACCAGTCAGCGCACCAGAGCCACTGCACATCATCAAATGGGGTTGGCTCAACTATTTGATCAGTACTATCCATCACGCCACCTCATAGAAGCGCTTGGCTTCTTCAAAATTTGATGTAGTAAGTGGTGATGAGCCTTTTTTGTAGCATTCAACAATCTCACCATATTTAAAAACTTTGCATGCTGTTGGTAGGTCAAAGCACTGGTACATCGGCTCTTTAAACCAATCTTCTGTGTAAAACATTTGTTCTTGGTGGTCTTCGGCTGTGCCTTCCCACTCTTGAACCTGAAAGTATTCATCAAATGATTCGATCATGAACTGATTGCCTTCAGCCTTAGTCATTGCTCTGTAACGAGCCAAAGCACGTTCAGCAATTTCTTTTGATACGGCAGGTGACTGCTCATGCGGACTATCATCTTCAGGGCAGATTCCTACGCACCACAATTTATTCTTTTCCATCACGCCACCTTCACATCTAAATAATCAGGGTTATCCAGGTGCTCTTCATATTCACCAAATAGCGCCTAACATGCTGCATTACCTGTTAAATCACTTTTTAAAAACACATAGCTCAATGCTTTGCGTGTACCTTTGCCCGAGAAAGTAGTACTACCGTCAGCAAGCTCTTTCTTTGTATAACCCAGCTTTTCAAGCCATAATTTGAAGCCCACTTGGTGCTTCTTTTTAATTCTGAAGATCATTTGTACCCCCAGGTATTCACAAAATTTCGCAGGCAATCGTCAATACCGAATAGATTGATATTGCGATAAGTTCTAACCCGGCCCTTGTACTGCACAAGCAGCACGCGGGTCATTGAAGAGTAGGAATAACTCATGAAGCCTCCCCAGTTTCAGCAGCTTGAATCAAGGCATCTTTGCGCTGTGCATACAGAGATCAGGTGAAACTCCGATGACCCAAGAACTGGTGAATCAGATTTTACTTGAAGTGAATGCCCATTACGAACCACGTTTGAACGCAGGCTTGATCACAGACACCCAGATGTATTCAAACTTCGTGAAGTGGATCAAGCGTAAATACACTCAAAAAACGTATCAGTCTTCTGAAAAACAAAATTCTAATCTGGATGTGAATACAGCTTGGGCAGACCAAGCATCGCAACATCACGCAGCAGTGAATTCACCAGTACATATCCCGGAGGACTTTGTATGAACGCAATGTCGATGCTGACTCAGGGATTAAAACAAACACACGCGATCTGCTCAGAGCACAAAATAGCAATGGTTCAAGCCGGTCCATACCACAAATGTCCACAATGCGCCGTAGAATTTCTGGAAGAGCAAAAGCGCAATGCACAAGCTGAAATTGATCGCACTGTACGTGAAAAACACTTTGCTGGGGCAATGCTTCCAGAGCGCCATGCAACATCAGGTTTTAAGAATTACAACGTTCAACACGCTGGACACCAGAACGCACTGAATCAGGTTGTTTCCTTTGCCAAGAACATGATCAATGGCCATAAAAACAACTTTGTGATGGTGGGACCTACTGGTACAGGAAAAACTCATCTCAGCTGCGCAACAGCTCGAACATTGCTCAACAAGGGCAAGTATGCACGCTACATCACCAGCGAAGATCTGGCACAGCGAATCATGAACGCATGGGAGCAGCCGGACGCTACAGAAAAATCTGTGATTTATGATTTCAGCCAGTATGACCTGTTGATCCTGGATGAATATGGATTGCATGACCGTGATAAACGCCGTGAGCTAGTTCACAAAGTTTTATATGCACGCTATGACCGGATGAAGCCGACCATGCTGATTTCTAATCTGACATTAGCTGAGCTGCAGAAAGACTTGGGTGATCGTCTTTGGTCTCGTTTTCAACAGGGTGGATTAACCGTAGTTGAATGCAATTGGACAGATCAGCGTGTAGGGGGTGGGGTGTGAATACAACAATTGAAGAATTTTTGAAAAATGGTGGCGAGATTAAGCAAATTGATTCTGATGATCAGTCAAAAATCCATAGGAAAGTTAGCTTTGAAGATCAGATAAGTTTGATGCTTTTTGCTTGTTATGCCACTACGCCATTTTCAGTGAAGGACGTGCAAGAAGCTGTTTTTGATTTCCATAGAACCACTATTTACAGCCTGCTTCAGGAGCATGTCAAAGGTGGTTATTTGGAGCGTGTATCAGAGAGTCATTACCGTGCAACTGCATATGCCAAAGACATTATGAATGTAAAGGGTGAAATTGCCGTATGAAGGATCTAAACAAAGCGCTGATGTTTATTTTCATGGCTATTGGCGCCGTTGTATTGAGGGTTTGGGGTGAATGACCAGCTACTCAATCGCTGAATACAAGAAAATGGTGAAAGCCACCAGAGCGAAAGGGCGTTCCAAGCGCCCTAAGGTTAAAAGTGAAAAGATACCGAATGAGTTTGAAGCAAAGCTGGCCAGAGAATTAAAGACTTTAAAAATTGAGTTTGAGCAGGAATTTGAGTTTCACCCAAAGCGGAAATGGAGAGCTGATTTCCACCTGGTAGGAAAAAAGATACTGGTAGAAGTTGAAGGTGCGATCTGGAGTGGAGGAAGACATACCAGAGGCAAGGGGTATATCGGGGACATGGAAAAATATAACGCCGCAACCATGATGGGTTTTCAAGTATTAAGGTTTAGTACAGATCAAGTGAAGTCAGGTCACGCGATCCAGCAAATTGAGAAGATGGTAGGGGATTTGGGATGAATGCGACGGTAGCTGAAAAGATGACAAATATTGAATGGTTGGGGCAGCAGTTAAGAGCCAAAACAGCAAATTATGAAGCAGATACACCACCAACAAATGAAATCCCTGTCAATTGGGAAGATCGTTGTGGCGCAATTGCTTTAATGCCAAATGATGAAACCAAGGCTTATGCGTCAATTTTGGTATGGGGTGATTATCGAGACAATACGGATAATTATTCCGTGGTCACAAAATACATCTCAGATTACTTATGGCGTATGGTGCAAGAGGAAATGGATAAGCAGCGTGAAAGTTTTGATATGCCGCAATTCTGCAAACACATTGCACGCATGGAACTGTTTTATTCATTGCGTCCAAAGTTGCGTGAATACCATACATTGAAAGGCCGCTTAGTATTTTCAGGAATTGATTATATTGAACCAAATACTTATTCAAAACGCTATGCATGGCTAGGTAATGCAGTTGAACTTTTGCTCAAAGAGTTGAACGATGAGGTAGAGCATTATGCAGGCCAGTACCGGAAAAATTTAAGAAAATTGAGTGTTTGACATCCTATATGGATGTAAGGTATTCTTTTTCTATACTGGTCGTATTACGGTTCAACCGAGACCAAGTCATTAAAGCTCATCGAAAGGTGGGCTTTTTTGACATTATTTATTCATAAAATTAAGTGATAATGCCTTTTTGTTTTTGAGCTCTAATTGAAATGGCGATTTTAACTGTTAAAAAACTAGAAGATACTCTCGGTAAATTAGTGGCTGAAGGCAAAAAGCCTGAAAAGATTTTATTAGGCTATAAAGTGTATGGCGAGCTAATGAATGATCGTAGCTTTTTTGAGGAAGTGGCTGGCTCGGCAATGGATCCAAACAAACGAAAATATAAAAATATTAAAATTAAGGTTACCCAAGACGAATACCAGTTTGAAGTGAAGTGTTCAAAAGAATAGGTTTAAGCATCAAGGAAAGCTCTCCAAATGGTGGGCTTTTTTAATGCTTAGAATTTATTACCTGAAAAGAAAATTAACTTAAGTTCAACATTTGAAAACAGTTTCTTAATATTCTCTATACTTTCTGATCAAAGCCTTAGTGCTATATTGTTTTTGCGATAAGAAGAAGACGTAATACGAAGAAAATGACTGCAGCACGGGCCCGCTTATTTTGACGAGTAAGTGGGCTTTTTATTGCCTAAATAAAATGATTTTTACTGTTGATTAAAAAATAAATTTAGATAGAATCGTGGCCTAGATTCTATCGCTGTAGTTTCTTTCCAATTTCAGCCTCCTTTTCCCAAAGGAGGTTTTTTTTGCCTATTTTTCTTATGTCATGTGTTGCTGTATTGTTTGATAGGTCACATTTAATAGTGAATTGATACAAGCATCTATAATTAAAAAACATAATATTCTGATAGATTAAAATTACAACAAAAAGTCTGGAGGTTTGTATGACACGTATACCAAACGGAACACAGGTTATTCATCATATCTCACTTTTCGATCATGCTTACTATAAGGAAGAGAATGGAATTTTAAAGGTTTGGAGCAAGGGAGAGTGGGTGGAGGCACTGATACCCAGTATTAATGAAATGATTGATAACGGTTTTGAATTAGAAGTTCTTCACAGCTAATTGTTATGCAGGCGATGAGCAAGTACTAACTTGTTATTTACCATCTATGATCACTCCACTTTTCAGTGGGGTCTCCAACATTTGGGAGAAAAATATGCGGCAACTCTTAAAGCAGCTATTATGCTTTCATCACTACACTTATGAGTCGGATATTTTTATTCAGGTAGAATGTTGCAAGTGTGGTAAGCATAGAGATGATTACACAAATTAAATAAAGTAAATTTAAAAGAGGTAAGCCTGTTCATGAATTTGATCAGGCTTTTTTAATTTATAGAGAAAAGTATGCTCCAATTTATATTCTGCTTATTTGGCCTGCATGGTGTGACTGAAATTAATTGTGATGACCAGAAAGTGTGTCGGGATTGTTTGAAAGAAGTGGAATAATACAAAATCAAAAATATAAGCCTGCTCATTAATTTGATCGGGCTTTTTTAATGCCTGAAATTCCATAAACCTGACTCATTGGTGATCTTATGAAATAACGTCAGCCATTAGGCAATTCGGATTTGTGACGCTGTACATTCATTTGTTCAGCTAAAAGCACAAACGGTGGGATGCTGAAACCAGCCGTATAAATTGGTTTGAATCCAGTGCGATTTCGTCACGTACTGAGTGGGCCTAAGAGAAATACTAGATCTGGGATGACAACCCGACCCATACAGGACGAAAGTTAAGAAGTCAGATTGATAGCCCATTTCGAGATGATGGATTAATGAGTAGCGTTTGGCCCTGCGAAAAGGGCTTATTTAATGCCCTGAGAAATATTAGTGTAATCACACCAAGTTAAAATGCTTGATCATTGCTTGATTAACCAGGAAGGAATCTTGCTTAGTTCGACAAAATTACTGACATTATTTTGGAAATAAATATCATAAATTTATGTTTTATAAGTGAAAATAACTGACATTTCTTGCGACATGATTGCTTGATTGTCCAGGAGTAAAATCATGCTTAGATTACTGATGTGTTTATTCGGCCTACACGGTGCGACTGAGATCGATTACACGATTGATGATGAAGAAATCAAAGTGTGTCGGGATTGTTTGAAAGAAGTTGAATAACAACCACTCAAGCAAAGAGCTGTTTCATAAAGCTGTAATATTTAAGCAATATAGTTGCTCTGCAAAAGAAGAAAGACGTTGTGACGCAAGTCAAGCCCGTTTAATTGGAGAGAGTTAAACGGGTTTTTTATTGAAATATATTGCTATTTTCCTTTTGTCGAACGTATTACGACTCAAACCCCGTCATTAATTTGTCGGGGTTTTTCTTTTCTTATTGGTGGTACCTATGACAGACAAAGTACAAGCTAAACAAGACTTAGAATTTTGCAGTACTGAGCTGTCTAAGTATCAGAATCTCAGCAGATCTGGATTGACGCGTCATCAAATGATGGTAATCGATGAAATTATAATTAAGCTGAAAGAACGCATTAATAATTTACGGTTCACTTTGTATGGATGAAAAGGCTTATAAACTTTTCACCCAAAAAATCCCGCCAAAAAAGAAATCGCGTGTCAGACCCCTACCCAAAGCTGGTGAAAAATACTTAGAAGCATTCGATCGATTAAAAGAAATCTTGGATCGGATGGAAATCAAATACGAAGAATATTTTCATTTTAAAAGTACTAAGCACTGGCGTTTCGATTTGCACCTGGTTGGCTATCTCACATTAATTGAAATTGCTGGTGGGCCTTGGTCTGGTGGTCGAAAAGGTAAGTTGGCCACAAAAGCTTGGAGTATGGATCGCTATGACCATGCTGAAGAAATGGGTTACCGCTATCAGCGTTTTGAAGTCAATGATATCAACATGGGCCGTGCAACGGCATGGCTGAGAAATTTAAAGGCATCTTATGGAACAGTTCAGACCATTCCCGCCGACGGAGCTGATTGATCAGGCTGAGGAAGAGGAGGCTATTCGTTTGGCACCAGCACCAGAGCTTAAAGAATGGGTCGTGAATAACTGGCTTACTCTCGGTGGTGAACTACATAACCCGGATCATGATCATATTGCTGAATTACTGCATAACAATGAAGAGTTCCTTGCATTCGCATGGGCTTCATCTGCCGCCGTAGCGAAAAAGCGTATGGTACTGGGTCAATGTGAAAAGGTGATGTTTAACGTGGGCGGCTGGAAGAAAGCACGCCAGGAACAGCAGATGCGGGACTGGTTCGGCTTTGTGCCTCAATACCTGATTACTGTGGATGCTGCTTTCTGTGAGCAAGCCTCAGATCGTGAGTTCTGCCGTTTGATTGAGCATGAGCTGTATCACATCGGTGTAGAGCGTGATGAAGATGGTGAAATCATTTATAGCGATATGACTGGTTTACCTAAGCATTACCTGGCTGGCCATGACGTTGAAGTTTTCTTTGGTGAGACCAAACGATGGGGCGCAGATGAGTCTGTAAAACGGCTTTTGGAAATTGCCAAGAATGCGCCGTTTGTATCTGAAACGAATATTGCAGCATGTTGTGGGAACTGTGTGATTAATTAAAATGGGATCAGATTTTAGCTTTACTTTATTTCATTTTTTTGTAGATTTGATCTAAAGGAGGGCACGTATGGCTACATATAAACAAATTCAAGAATTCCTTACTGAAAAACATGGGCGTACTTTTAAAAGTTGCTGGATAGCAGATATTAAAAATCAGCATGGTTTAACTAAAAGGCAAGCACCTAATAGGTATGATCCAGATAACCGTGTTCATCCTTGTCCTGAAGAACATAAGGGTAAGGTTGAAGAAGCATTGAGGCATTTTGAAATGATTTAAAAAAGCTCCCCGATTAAAGGGGATTTTTTTTGCCTACTTTGCATGACGTAGCATGACAAAAGGGGGATTTATGGCAGCACTTAAAGAGCCTGTAAAAATATTTATCGTTCAAGCTCTTGCATGCCGTGATACCCCTCAAGAAGTTGCGGAGTTGGTCAAGCAAGAGTTCAATATTGAAATTGATCGCCGTCAGTGTGAACCGTACCGGGTTTGTCGGAGACTTTTTTATTTAAGTTAGGCCACCTGACCTAACGGGTTAATCTTATCATAGTACATTGCTTCAAACTCAAAAGGCGATACATAACCCAGTGCACTGTGTACA
>NZ_JBWZQN010000044.1:0-29788 GCF_056724605.1 Prolinoborus fasciculus
TCATATTGAGCTTTACAAGGCTGTTATAGCGCTTGACAAGACGCTGATCCAGGCCAGAGATGTTAAATTGAAGAGCATGCTCTTCAATTTAACGCAAAGTTCAGGAATTGTGTAGATACCTATGCCTTTTAGGAGAGGGAAATTCAATACTGAACATATGATTTCAATAATTTATAAGTTCCCTCGATAAGGAATCAAAACTCCCCACGCTCCTGTCTTTCCAGCATTAACTGTTTGAGCTGCATGCGCGGCAAAGTAAACCAGAGTGCAATCAGAATCAAAGAGGCAGCACAGTAGGCCCAGATATCGTAGGCTTCATACGCCATCCTTACTGCTTCAATCACCACAAAAAAGCTGAGCATCAGGATAATAGAAACCGTCGCAGCCACCGTGCCTTTGGACACTTCAGAAGACATTAATGCAAAACGATACAGCACCGAAAAACTCACACCCTCACCCAGACTGATACAAGTGGTGCCGATAATCAGACAATGACTAAAATATTCTGGAATCAATAAGCCCATCATCAATAAACCGGTACCCAGCAACATCAGTGGCAGACCCAATAATACGGTTTTGCCCAGCGGTATTTTATCGATAATTTTTAGCAGAATCAGATTACCTGCAATCAGGCCGCCCAAGACCGGAAACTGCGCCAGACCATATTGCACGCTACTGAATCCAAATTGCTCGACCAGAATCACGGGTGACAGGGCAATCCATAACATCAAGGGCAGACTCACCAAAGGCAAGGCTACAGTCATGATCACAAAGCGTTTATTTTTTAAAACCTGTTTAAAGTCATCCAGAATATAGCTGACCGGCTGTCTGGGAATACTGACTTTCAGGTTTGGCATTTTGGCTTTCAGGCCGAACCAGCTCAGAAATGACAGAAATGCGATACCGATAAAGCCCCAATGCCAAGAGATATGATCAATCATAAAGGCACCCAGCACTGGTCCTAGCAAAGGTGCCAGCAAAGACACATTGGCCATCAGTGCCATGACTTTGATGGCATCACGTTCTTCAAAGCTTTCCTGAATGGCGGCATAACCAACGGCGGTAATAAAGGACAGGCCAAAGCCCTGTAAAAAGCGCAGGAATAAGAAACTTTCGATATTGGGTGTTAATAAAATAGCCAGACAGCTAATCGTGAAAAATGCCACACCACCCAGCAGTACCATTTTACGTCCAAGACGATCGGACAAAGGTCCCAGAATCGCTGCGACAAATGCCCCACCCAACAGGAAAAAGGACATGGAGGATGGTGCCCATGAACTACTTACGCCAAAATCACGGGTAATCGCCAGCATGGCCGGTTGAATCAGGTCATTACATATATAGACTGAGAATTCAAACAGGACCAGTGCCAGCGGGAACATAAGTGTGGCACGGGTCAGTTTTTGGGTGTGGATATTTTGCATGGGAGTTTTTATTGTCAGTCTGCCCGTTTTAACAGACTGAACTTTGTCTAAAATAGAAAGAAATAATTTTAGCAGATGAGATATTCAAACGCTCTGAATAAATATAACTGATCGTAGAGATAATCTTCCAAATAAAAAAGCGCATCCTCTAGATACGCTTTTAACCAAAATCTGTCTAAAGATCAAACACTATTATGGACAGACTGCTTTCTGGAAAGTCTTGGTATTTGAACCTCGTGCACAACGATACAACTTCTCGGTATTTTCCAGCATCCAGCTGTTATCTTCCCGTTTAAAATAATAAATGGTCTGTACTGAACGTACCGAATCATCCATTAACCCAGTTTCAGTGACTTTGACCTGTCCAATCGTGGGCGACTCTACCTTGTCAAAGAACTGGCGCAACTCAACTGTTGCCAGTTCCTTACGCAAGTCCGGTCTTAATTGTAAAACCTGTTCCAAAGGCGTATCCGAAGATGACTGTACCTTTGCAATGACCTGTTGAGCAGTTGCACAGCCTGAACCCAATATACCAAAAGCGAGAGTTGCGACTGCCAATATCCGGAACATATTATTTAACCCTTTATCGTCATTCTTATTCCAACCTATCATGCCGAGCTTCTTAGTACAAAACCATTTAGACTCTGTAACTGTCTTTACACAGCAATAAAAAAGCGCACCTTTCGATGCGCTTTTTTCAATTCCGACCGATTAAAGATCGAAAAGTTTACCCGGATTCATGATGCCATTTGGATCAAACACTTTTTTCAGAGCTTTCATATATTCAATTTCTTCCGCCGAACGCGAATATTCAAGATATGGCTTCTTGGTCATGCCCACACCATGTTCCGCAGAAATTGAACCGTCATATTTTTTCACGGTATCAAAGACATACTTGTTCACCACCTGACATTTGGCAAAGAATTCATCTTTAGACAAATCAGCAGGTTTTAAGATATTTAAGTGCAAGTTACCGTCACCGATATGACCGAACCAGCAGATTTCAAAGTCTGGGTAATTCGTCGATACAATCGCATCAATTTCTTTAATGAATGCAGGAACGTGCGTGATCAGAACGGAAATGTCATTTTTGTATGGAATAAATGGCGCGATAGATTCAGAAATATCTTCACGTAAACGCCATAAACTTTCTACCTGATCCAGGCTTTGGCTCATTACGCCGTCCAGTACCCAACCTTGTTCCATGCAATGCTCGAAGATTTCCATCGCCTTGTCCATAATCGGCTCAAACGGCGCTTCAAACTCAAGCAATACATAGAATGGGCATTCAGTTTCAAATGGACGTTGCACGTGACCATGGGCCAAGACTTTCTGCATCGCCAGTTCACCAAAGAACTCAAATGCAGTCAGGTCAATTTTCGCCTGGAAGGCATGCAATAACGGCATGATCGCATCAAAGTCAGGTACACCCAGTACCATCACTTGCAGGTCTTGCGGTTGACGTTCAAGCTTGATTTCCGCTTCCGTCACCAGACCCAGCGTGCCTTCACCACCAATAAATAAATGTTGTAGCGCATAACCGGTTGCATTCTTGATCATACCTTTGTTCAGACGCAATACATCGCCCTTACCCGTCACAACGGTCAGGCCAAGTACCCAGTTACGGGTCATGCCGTATTTAATCACTTTGATGCCGCCAGCATTGGTGCCGATGTTACCGCCAATTTGCGATGAACCTGCCGAAGCAAAGTCAACTGGGTAATACATGCCCTGCTCTTCAGCATAGTTCTGTAACTGTTCAGTCACCACACCTGCCTGTACGCGCACCATACGATCTGCCGGGAAAAACTCCAGAATCTGGTTCATCTTGTCCATGCTGACCACGATCTCGCCATTGGCTGCGACTGCACCTGCAGAAAGACCGGTACGACCACCCGATGGAGTCACTGCAACATTAAATTGGTTCGCCAGTTTTACGATGTCTTGAACTTGCTCAGTTGACGACGGAAAAACGACGACTGACGGGTTTGGATCAAAGTGCTTCGTATGATCGCGACCCCAATTCTGGAGGCTGTCCGTATCGGTTTTAATACGGTTTTCACCCACAATTGCAGTCAATTGGTTCAATAACTCAGGGGTTAAAGCGACTGGAGCATTCATCGTTTGCAGACCTAGCATGATTTAAACAAGAGAGACTTCGCTGGTTCATTTGCACATTTTTTATGCATAAAAACATGGATACAAATCAGGCGAAACATGATTATTAAAGCACCGGATCACGCTGCTTTAAAAGCATGGCGCAATATTATAAGCTATTTTTTGGTGTTTCCTGCGAAAAATGACAATTTTGATAATATACCTTTGAAAATGCAGATTTAAATCAACCATCATGATCATTATTATCAATATATCTTGCCAGAATAGCTGATGTGAGGGTCATCAAGGAAATGTATAAGTGCGCTTTTCCTGTGCTATTATACCGCGACTAAATTTGGCCTTTGTAGCGGAGCCGTAATGAGCCAACATCTATCTCTACCTAAAGATAAAATCCGTTTCTTGTTGTTAGAAGGCGTTCACCAGAATGCAATCGACACTTTAAATGCTGCTGGATATACCAACATCGACTATCGTAAAACTGCGCTTGAGGGTGAAGCGTTGAAAGAAGCGATTAAAGATGCGCACTTCGTCGGTATTCGTTCCCGTACTCAATTGACTGAAGAAGTCTTTGAAGCTGCGAACAAACTGATTGCTGTCGGTTGTTTCTGTATCGGTACCAACCAGGTGAACCTGGACGCTGCAATGCGTCGCGGTATTCCAGTCTTTAACGCACCTTACTCAAATACGCGTTCAGTCGCTGAACTTGTACTTGCTGAAGCAATTCTTCTTCTACGCCGTGTACCTGAAAAATCAGCAGACACTCACACAGGCGGCTGGAACAAATCTGCAGTTGGTTCGTTCGAAACACGTGGTAAAACTTTAGGTATCGTAGGTTACGGTTCAATCGGTTCACAACTTTCTGTACTTGCTGAAAGCATGGGTATGAAAGTGATCTATTTCGATACAGTGACTAAATTGCCTTTAGGTAATGCACGTCAAGTCGGTAGCTTGGGCGAACTTTTGGCAAATGCCGATGTGGTTTCTTTACACGTTCCTGATGTTCCGTCTACACGTAACTTCATGACCAAAGATCAGTTCGCGCAAATGAAAGAAGGTTCGATCTTCATTAACGCGGCACGTGGTACCTGTGTCGTGATCGAAGATCTGGCGGATGCGATCAAATCTGGTCATATTGCTGGTGCTGCGGTAGATGTATTCCCGAAAGAACCTAAGGCGAACGGTGAAGAATTTGTTTCTCCACTGCGTAACCTGCCAAACGTGATCCTGACTCCGCACGTGGGTGGTTCGACCATGGAAGCGCAAGCGAACATCGGTCTGGAAGTAGCTGAGAAATTTGTAGCTTATTCTGATAAAGGTATGACTTTATCTGCGGTGAACTTCCCAGAAATCGCATTGCCATTGACTGAAGGCAAACACCGTTTACTGCACATCCATCAAAATATTCCAGGCGTATTGTCTAAAATCAACAACCTGTTTGCTGAACAAGGCATCAACATCTCTGGTCAGTCACTGATGACTAAAGGCGATGTCGGTTACCTGGTGATGGATGTCGATGCTGCTGCATCTCATGAAGCACTTGATATGCTTTCGAATGTTGAAGGTACAATCCGCGCACGCGTATTGTTCTAATTCAATATTGTAGAAAAACCACAGCTCTCGGGCTGTGGTTTTTTGTTTTTAAGGTTTGTATTTTTAAACCTTTTTCAGCTTATGCTGCTCTTCCGCTATTCGAGCAATCGAAACCTATTTAGTCATGCTGAATTTTAAAATCGCACCGATGGTGCAAGCGCCGCTGATTCTGTTGATCGCCATGATCAGTATGCAAAGCAGTGGCTCCTTTGCCAAATATCTGTTCGGTCAATTTCCCATTCTGACTATTTCCGCAATGCGTCTGCTGTTAGGCGCTATGATTTTGGCACTGATTTTTAAAATTTGGAAAATCCATTTCAGACAGATCAAGTGGCCGGCCATTATCAGTTATGGCCTTGCCCTGGCTGGCATGAATCTACTGTTTTACCTGTCGATTGATCGCCTGCCGCTGGGGATTGCCGTCTCTTTTGAATTTATTGGCCCCTTAAGTGTTGCCCTGTTTTATGCACGTCAGAAATTCGACTTTGTCTGGGTCGGACTGGCGATTCTAGGGCTAATTCTACTGTTCCCTTTTGATCAGGCTGCCCAGCCGCTTGACCCGATTGGGATGGCATTCGCCTTGGGTGCAGGTGCCTGCTGGGCCTTATATATCGTTGCCGGCCAAAGACCTTCAGGCGTTTCTGGCAATCATACTGTCTGCTTAGGCATGTTTGTCGGCATGCTGGTACTGATGCCGATCGCACTCTTTGCAGGCATGCCGGCACATACTTTTGAACCGATGAGTTTGTTGTATTTTGTGGCTTTGGCAGTACTGGCTAGTGCACTGCCTTTCACTCTAGAAATGATCGCACTGCGTAATTTAAGCGCACTGAGTTTCGGTACCTTGATGAGTTTGGAACCCGCCATTGCCGCACTCTCAGGCCTATTTTTTCTGGGTGAAACCTTGTTGTGGACACAGTGGCTGGCATTGGCCACGATTATCAGTGCTTCGGTAGGCTGTACGGTGACGACCCAAAGACAAAAATCTTGAATAAAAATAAAGGCGCTAGAGCGCCTTTATTTAAGATCACTTATTTTCAAATTTTAACGTGGTGTTGCGTCTTTAATCGCAGTATTTAATACAGTCGCTGCTGTCGCATTATAGCCATCACATCCAGAGGCAAGCTGATCATACATATATTCTGTCCATTTGATCATTAAAGAAGTTACACCTTCTTGTTTATTCAAGTCATCCAAGGCAGCCTGTTTTGATTGAGCAATATAGTCGTCGTGATCAATATGTTCCCCATGTTCCGAGAAATCAACTGAATAAATTCCGCCTTGATATTCGATCGCACCGAAATATTTGTAATATTGCATAGCATCGTCTTTATATTCTGCCTTTTTATATTTCAAGTTAGCCATCGTGTCATCTAGAATCGTTTTTGCCATTTCTTGGACAGACTGCTGTGCCTGCCATTCAGCAAGTGTGCTAAAGCCAGTTTTTACTTCCGGATCAAATTCAATATATTCTTCTTCAGGATGTTCAGCCAGAAGACGGAAACATTTAGAGCCATTTGGGAATTTGCGGGCCTTCTGCAAATCGACAAAATTGGTTGCAAACTCATTATAGTATTTACGCTCAGCTGTCGTATTATCACTGTTAAAGAACACAACACTCTGGTCGCGGGATCATCATACATTTTCACCACAGCAATATTGGTACGTTCAGTTAATGCTTTACCAGACAGGTCATACCACGCTATGTGTCGATGATTGCTGATATTGTTCTCAGGTATCGTCACAGGACGACTTTTAAATTGAGTCGTCGTATTTTCTAATATTTTTTCCAGCTTATAACCTAATGCTGTACGGGTGCGATCTGCAGGGAACACCCCTTTTGTTGTGACATAAGTTGAGAAGACCATATCTTCTTCAAGATCGTATTCAGTATCAACAGCGCTGTTATTATCCGCATATAATATGCCGTCAGTAATTTTATTTTTATGACTGGCTAATAGAAGTTTTTGCGATTCCATCTCTGATCCATCAATATTCGGTAAGTTGAATTGATAGTTATAGAATTCAGAAATGGTGTCTGATGCTCCATCACCCGGGGTTCCAGGATTGGTCGGTGCCGGTTGACTAGTGACTGGTTCATTATTATCAGAACTATCGGAGCCACCACCACATGCTGCCAGCATGCAGCTGAAAATGGCGCAAGAAAGTATTCTTAATTTCATTATTATCTACCTTAATTATTTGATATTGTTATTTTAATTCTGTCCATAAACACGGAATCCAAGGTGTTTTCATTGTTATTTTAAAGCTAACCCGAATCACGGGGTCTAAGATATTTTAATAAATATAAAAATAAGATCAATTTAAAAATTGATTAATTTGTAACCGCAATTACATAGAAGATTAACTTTGAATTTAAAATCTTTAGGTATTTGATCGGACCAAAACTTAACTTGATTGAATCAAAATTTAAGTTCGCCTCGGCAAAATATTTCCTTGCCCTACTCATTAAAAATTAACCAGTTTGCTATAATTTCATTTCCTCCTATTTCTCATTTTCACCCGCTCTGGGTAGAAGCTGCTTCCATGCCAAACGCCCAACTCCTTGCTGTATTGTTCATGGTATTATCCATGACCTCCTACCAGATTAGTGCATCTTTTGCCAAACAGCTGTTTAGTGTGCTGGATCCGATTACTGTGACCATTTTAAGGCTGTGCTTTGCAGCAATTATTGTTGGGGTAATGTTCCGTTCCTGGAAAATTATTTCCCGTTTGCCTTTTTTGAAATGGCGGGATTTGCTCTGCTATAGCGCCGCTTTAGGGGTCATGAATATTTTATTCTACCTGTCCCTCGGAAGATTACCGCAGGGAATTGCGGTAGGACTAGAATTTATTGGTCCGCTCGGCCTAGCCCTCATTTCGATTAAACATCGTAGTGACTATATTTGGGTATTAATGGCCATTTTAGGCATCGCACTGATGGTGCCATGGGGACAGGCCAATAGCAGTAATTTCGACCTGCTCGGCGCCGCCTGTGCTTTAGGTGCGGGTTTATGCTGGGCACTGTATATTTTCTTTGGGCAACGTGTGGTTCAGCAAAATATCGGTATGCATGCACTGACTATTGCGATTAGCATTTCAGCCCTGTGTCTGCTTCCGATTGGGCTCTATAACAATGCGCCCGCATTGATTGATACGCAACATTGGGGTAAAGCCGTTGTCATTGCGGTTCTGGCCACAGCGATTCCCTATGCGCTGGACTTAAAAGCTTTGCAGCATTTAAACAAGACCAGCTATGGCACCCTCTCCAGCCTGTCACCAGCTTTGGCAGCACTGACCGGTTTTATGCTATTGGGGGAGAAAATTACGTATCTTCAGACGGTAGCATTAGTCTGTATCATGCTGGCCTCTGTCGGTGTGACCGTACGTGCCGCCCGTCAAGGATCGGCAGAAAAGAATGCCTAAAAGGCTTATTGGAATTTGAATAACTAATTAAATATCCTATCCATTCTGTGTTTTTACTTGCTTTGAAAGCAAAATATAGAAGGTAGGTAAATTGGCATAAAAAAGATGGCACTACAGGCATCTTTTTTATTTATTCGACTTGAATTTAAAGCTTAGCTTTGTACCAGCATATCTTTTTTCATGTCTTTATAATGCTGGTATTCATTCTTGTACTGCACTGCTAAAGCGGTCTTTTGCTCTTCTCCCAGAATTTTACCAGCTTGCTGAAAGAAACCATGTTCCTCTTCTTTTAAGTGATGATGCACCTTTTCGGAAAGTTTTTTGGCCATGGCAATCCAGCCCGGATTACTCAATTCAGTTGCAGTTAATTCCTCAATCATTTCGTCCATTTCATGATGTTCGGCCAAGGCATGGCGGGTAATATTCAGGCCTGAATCGGTCATCATCAAGGGGATATAAAAATAACGGTCTTCCGCAGCCTCATGGGCAAATAATTCATTTTTGAGTTGCTTGAACAGCTCGCGGCGTTCTGCTGTATCCCCGGAAGTCTGTAATAGTTTTTCTGCAAGATCACGCTGAATCTCATGACTCTCTCTTAATGCTTCAAAAATAGTCGTCATTCCGATATTTCTCCGATTGTTTTATTTTTAATATCATTGATTCTAGAAGATTTTCAGAACAGGTTCAGACCCAGTTTATAAAGTGATTTGTTAAGAAACTTTAATATCGAGAATGATTTACATCGGGTTTATATCTAAAAAAACATCTGGTATGCCATCCGGCAAATCAGCAGACTGACCAGAATCAGGAATAAAATCCGGATAAAGCCACTGCCATATTTAAATGCCAAACGCACCCCGACCAAGGAACCACAAATATTGGCTACCGCCATCATTGTCCCGACCATAAACAGCACATTGCCACTAGGAATAAAAAAGCTTAAGGCGGCCAGGTTGGTAGTGAAATTGGCAATTTTCGATAAGGCCGATGCATGCAGGAAGTCGACGCTCAAATAGCGAATAAAAAAGAAAATAAAGAAACTACCGGTGCCCGGACCAAAGATACCATCATAAAAGCCTATCGCCAGACTGCCCAAAGCGGCCAGAATCAGCATTTTCCGATTCAGTTTTTGTTCGGTATGCACCTGGCCGAACTGTTTTTTCATCAAGGTTTGACATACTCCCCTCACTTTCATTTTACCTCAAGTGGGGGGATTCTAAAAGCAAAAGCTCTTAGGTGACTTCCTCACGGATTTCACTTGCTTTCTGCTTCACAGGGCGACCTTTACCGCATCGCCCCTCCACAGACAAAACGGCATGTCCTGCCGCTAAAATGTTGCGAGAAGCGTTAATATCCGCATTCTCGCTAAAGCCACATTCAACACACTCAAATTTAGATTGAGTTTGTCTATTCTCTTTCGCTACATGACCGCATGAGCTACAAGTTTGACTTGTATATCTAGGGTCAACTTTAACGAGTAAACCACCTCGCCATTGTTGCTTATACTCCAATATTTTGACAAGCATTGACCAACCTTGATCAAGAATTGATTTGTTCAAGCCTGACTTGGCTTTCACATTCTTTCCTTTGTTCTCGATTGTACCTTTTGCTGACTTCGACATATTGGCTACTTTTAAGTCCTCAACTACGATCATTGCGTGGTTTTTGCTGAGAGTTGTAGTGACTTTATGCAAGTAGTCATGCCGAATATTGGCAATATGATGGTGTAGTTTATTGATCTTTAAATTGAGCTTTTTCCAATTTTGGCTGAACTTGGTTTTCTTCTTCAACTTGCGTTGAAGCCTAGCTAATTTAACTTGATTAGCTTTAAAACTATTGATCGGGTCGAACACCTGACCACTAGATGTTGTAATTAATTTTTTAACACCTAGATCAACACCAATGGCTGATTTGGATGGGTGAATCGGTGCATCTATTGTGCTTTCAACACCGAAAGAGATATACCACTTTCCAACATGCTTTGAGATTGTGACATTCTTGATTTCACCAAGAATCTCTTGTGATTTTCTGAATTTCACAACGCCAATGTCATTAGGCAACTTAACCTGATTACCTTTAACCCAACAATATCTGCCAAATTGAACAATGCGAATTGAATCATAACCATCAGATTTCTTTTTAAATCGTGGCATGAGTGGTCTAAGCTGAATTTCACTGCCATCGGTCAATTTAAAGAATCTTGGTTTTTTAGGCTTAAATGGTTTTTGCTTTAACTTAGCTTGTTCTTTTTTATCAAAAAATTTAGCCCAAGCATCACCAAGATCACGGACTTTTTGTTGGAGTGAAACACCATTAGAGCTTTTTTCTAAAAAAGCACATTCAGGTTTTTTGCGTAATTCAGGAATTTTATTGACTAAATTAACTTTGTTGATTCGCTCATTTTTAGCAAGCATCTCAAATGATACAGCTAAAATTTGATTCCAAACAAAACGTGCAGAGCCAAGCAACTTGTTTAAAACAAGCTCTTGTTCCGCATTAGGCTCAAGCCTAAATTTGTACGCTTTGTTGATCTTCATTTCGCCTTAAATCTATTTAGATACAGAAACTTAATGTAAATTATTCTATCATATTGCACTAAAAAAACACCAAAAAAAAGTCGTGAAATTCACCTCCACCCTAATGTTGGGTGGAGTCCTCTTTCACACTAAAGATAGATGGCGATCACGATCAACATGACCAGCACAAAAGGCTTAAGAATCTCGACTGGAATTAGCGTAACGCTGGCTGCACCAATAAAAGAGCTGACAAAACTACACAGTGCAATCACGCCCAAGAGCAGCCAAGGCAGTTTCACCTGACACAGATAGGAAAATGCCGCAGAAGCGGTGCCACAAATGGAAGCGAATTTATTGGTACCAAAGAACGTAGCAGGCTGTAGATGCGGTAAACTCCCCATAATTGCCGGAATCTGGATCAGACCACCACCGCCTACGGCAGCATCAATCGCCCCTGCAAAAAATGCAAAGACAACCAGACTGATGATGATCTCAATTTCCATATATTGACTCGATTAGAGGTTCAGGACGCGTTTGGGCACCAGACGTTTTTTGTCGGTGATTTCTGCCAGCCCCAGACATTTCTCACCATCAAAAACCAGCACCTGTTCAGCTGCTTCATGTTCGATATTGCTTTCCATGCCGCGGCTAAAATATTCTGCACGACTTTCGGGTACCTGCACTTTTGGAAAATGATCAACCGGTGCATAGGCCGGCAATAACAGTTCATCGCGCTCTGCTTCGCTCAGGCTTTCCAGATATTCAATGGTATAACTTGGAATCAAATCAAAATGGCCGGTTTTGATGCGGTGCAGATAAGTCAGATGGCCATAAGTTCCCAGCGCTTTGGCAATATCTTCACCTAAAACCCGGATATAAGTGCCTTTAGAACAGGTAATATCCAGCGTAATACTGTTCTCCGTAAAGGACAAAAACTCAATCGCTAAAATCGTAATTGGACGCGCTTCACGTTCAATCTCGATACCTTTGCGCGCCAGTTCGTATAAAGGACGGCCTTCTTTTTTCAAGGCAGAATACATCGGCGGCACTTGCTGGATATCCCCGATAAACTGTGCCAATGTGTCCTGAATCAAGGCTTCCGAGAGTTCAGGAACCGCTTTTTCCAGAAGCACCTCACCTTCGACATCGCCCGTGGTGGTACTATGCCCCAAAAATACGGTCGTCTGATAACGCTTGACCGAATCTAATAAATAATGCGAAAACTTGGTCGCCTCCCCCAAACACACGGGCAATAAACCGGATGCCAGCGGATCCAGCGCACCGGTATGGCCGGCTTTTTGTGCACGGTACAACCAGCGGACTCTTTGCAATGCGGCATTAGAGCTGATACCCAAAGGCTTATTAAGCAGGAAGACACCACTAAGATGACGACGCTGAATTTTAGGAGATGATGCTTTCATGGCAAAAAATCAGACATTTTATAAATTGGCGCCATGGTAAAACCCTGCGAGATGATTTACAACTTTTCTATAGTCTCTAATGATTTTTATGGCATATTGAGCCGGCTTTAATATCTAAAAGCTTGAACATCTAAAAATAATGAAACAACGAGAAAATAGGTGCATAGGATATGCAGAAATATAAAATATGGATCATTCTGGCGTTGCTGGTGCTGTGCATTCTCACGCTGATCTTATGGCTGTCTCCAAAAGAAAATAACCAGGCGGATACCGGGACAAAAACACCTTTTACTGAAACTCAGGCAGAGCAAACCGCACTCTTGGTCAATGGCCCTGCCAATGCAGCCTTCCCCAGTGCCAGCCAGCAAGATACCGAAATTAATTGTCAGATGCAGTTAGATGCCAGCAACCGTCTGATCGTGAATGAACAGACCCGCAACTGTTTTGAATATTTTATTACTCAGTTTGGCGAAAAAAATCTGCAGCAGATCCAGCAGGATTTTAAAGCCTATATTCGCCAGAATCATAAAGAACCAGCACTCTCGCAAATTCTGGATTTATGGGATCGTTATATCCAGTATCGTCAGGGTTTGGGCCAGCTCACTGCACCGACTGGGCTGAATCAGGAATATCCTGCCTATTATCGTAGCATCTATAACAGTACCCAGTATTTGCGCCAGCAGTACTTTTCCAAGTATGAAATTGAAGGCTTGTTTGGCACAGAAGATGCCTATCATGAATATACCCTGGACCGGATGAGCGTATTGGCAGACAAAAGCTTGACTGAGACTGAAAAAGCCCAAAAGCTCAAAGCACTGTTTCAACAGCTCCCACAGGACTGGCAGGAAAATCTGGAACAACTGAATAAACTGGAAGATCTGCGCAAACTAACCGCTAATATTAAGGCTCGTGGCGGTTCCAGCGATGAAATCCGGCAGATGCGGATTAATCTAGTCGGCCCTGAAGCCACACAGCGTCTGGAACAACTGGATGTACAACGCAGCGACTGGAAAAACCGGGTGACGGGCTATTTAGATGAACGGGATCAGATTACCCAGTCCGGCATGTCAGATACCGCCAAACAGCAAGCCATTGCCCAGCTTCGCAGTAAACATTTTAATACACCGCAAGAACAACTCCGGGTAGAAACCTTTGAACAGGTTCATGATCAGGGAGCCAAGCTGCCCTTTGCTGACTAAGCCCAAAAGCCATCACCTGTTGATGGCTTTTTTATAAATGCCCTTTTGCTAACTTTATATTTTTTCTCAAAATGATCTTTTATAGTTGTTTCAAAATATTTCGTATTTACACAAAATAACTTAGACAAATTTTAATTATTTCAAAGACTTTTTATTTAAATACATGTGTAGATAAAACATATATTTACAATGTAAACCCCTCCCGTCCTGCATGTCCCCAAATGACATGGTTTAAACGCTTTGAAATGAAAAAATACCCCTTTTAAAAAGAAAATTTGCTTAGCCACTGAAAGCCGGACCTGTATTTTCATCGTCTGATTTTGTGGTTTGCAACACTCTACAAAAAGCAATGATTGCTTGAATAACGATAAAATTAAAAAGGGACAGCTATGCATACTTTCAGCAAGATAGCCCAGTTACTGACTGTGGCTTTAGCGACAACTCTGGGATTCAGTTTTTCTGCACATACTCAGGCTGCGGCGAGTGCAACACAAGTCATCGAAAAGACCCGGTCTGACTATGCCAAGACCAAATATCCGATCTTGATGGTGCATGGCTGGCTAGGCTGGTCACGCATTGGCACTGATAGTATCGGGCTGGATTACTGGTATCAGATTCTGCCAGATATGGCACGTAATGGCTCTACCGTCTTTGCGGCACAATTGTCTCCGGCAAATACAACGGCGCATCGCGGTGAACAACTGGTTCAACAGGTTGAAGAGGTTCTGGCAATTACCGACAAGCAAAAACTGAATTTGATTGGTCACTCTCATGGCGGACCGACAGTACTGTATGTCGCAGCGACCCAGCCGCAGTATATTTCGTTTATCACTGGCGTTGCAGGAACCTACCATGGCTCCAAAGTGGCAGATGATATTCAAAATAATCGCCTGACCCGTACTGCCTTTAACATTTTAGGTGATTATATTATTGGTCCATTGATTGCACTGGGCCAGTTTAAACCTGAACTGGAAATTGATTTTGATGCTTCCATGAAATCCCTGACCCAGACCGGCTCAAATACTTTTAATGCTACAGTGGCGCAGCAGGTCATCAAAGATGGTGTATTGGCGTCCACAGAAAACTGTAATAAAAATTTAAAGCAGAAAGACAGTAAAGGTATTCATTATTATTCATGGACGGGTGTGGCCCAAGCCACCAATGCTCTGGATATTGATACGGTCCTGATGCAGCTCGGCCCTTTATCTTATGGCAGTAAAGACAATGATGGCATGGTGTCACGTTGTAGCGCTTTCATGGGCAAGGTCATTCATGACCAGTACAAACTCAATCATACGGACCTCGCCAATATGATGTTTGGTCTGAAAGGCGTGTTTGCACCAGATCCGGTCGCCCTCTGCCGCCAGCATGCCAACCGACTAAAATTAGAAGGTTTATAACCCCAGAGTGCCTATATTTCAGCTGAAATATAGGCTTTTTTTCTGCTTCTTTTTTATTTGACCTATCCGTGATCGGGAAGCTGCAATGAAAAAAATAATGTATCACTTAAACCTTTTGCTGCTGGGTTCTATCTTGACTGGCCCTGTACAAGCCTCGGCATTACAGGAATACAAAAGCAATTTTGTCCTCTCGAGTTATGCCATGACAAAATACCCGATGGTCTTTGTTCATGGTTTTGGTCTGGGTTTTAACCGCATTGGAACGGATCGCATCGGTCTGGATTATTGGTATCAGATTCCCCAAGACCTGAGCCGGCATGGTGCACGGGTATTTTCTGCCGAATTGTCTGCTGTTGCGTCCAATGAACTCCGCGGTGAACAGCTCTTGATGCAAATTGATGAAGTACTGGCATTAACTGGTCAGAAGAAAGTCAATCTGATTGGGCATAGCCAAGGTGGCCCAACGATTCAATATATCGAGGGCGTTGCGCCACATAAAGCTGCCTCCTTAACCGCTATTGCGGGCGCTATGCAAGGCACACCAGTTTTTGTCAATGCCAGCCAGACACTCCTCCTTGCACCCTTTATCCATGCCATCGGTACAATTCTGGGACATAGCATGAATCTGGTTACAGCTAACCAGTATCCGGTCAGTATGATCGAAGCACTGGAAGCTATGAACCCAGAGGCGATTCAGGCTTTCAATATGAAATATGGCTCCTCTGCCATTCCCAAAGACTGTCAGTCTCAGGGCAGCAAACTCACGCCAAATCGAATTTACCACTATTCCTGGATGGGCAACCGGCAGGCAACTAATTCCTTGGATGTAATTGAGTCTACAGTCGTGACTTTAGGTAGCAGTTTCTTGAAAGGAGAAGCCAATGATGGTGCTCTGCCGCTGTGTAGCGGACGTTATGGCCAAATCATTCGTCAGGATTATGCCCACAATCATTTTGATGAAGTAAACCAGTTTTTTGGTATTTTGGGCCCTTTCGCGCAGGATCCGATCGCACTCTATCGCCAACATGCCAACCGGCTCAAGCTGCAAGGCTTATAAATCACTCATCTTTATGAATAGATCTAATGGATTAATCAACAAATTTTGGAAAACCTAGTTCCTGTCAACTCGGGGAACTCTACAGAACCGGATGAGGATCATCCCGTTAAAACAACACAAGTGAGGAAAATATAATGAAATTCGGAGTATTCATCAGCGGCCTGCTGCTGGCAGGTACATGTCTCAGCACCCAAGCATCCACCCAGGCCAATCAGGTCACAGCAAAAGCCAGTTCACAATATGCCAAGACCCAATATCCGATTGTCTTTGCACATGGGATGGCGGGTTTCATCCGGATCGGTACTGACCAGTTTGGACTGGATTACTGGTATCAGATTTTACCGGATCTGGCGCGTAATGGCGGCAATGTCTGGGCAACACGTGTCTCGCCTTTTAACTCATCGGAAATTCGTGGTGAGCAACTTTTAGAGCAAGTAAATGAAATTCTGGCCATTACCGGTGCAAAGAAAGTCAATCTGATCGGTCATTCGCATGGCGGCCCGACCATTCGTTATGTCGCAGGTGCGGGGAATGGAATAGTTGCTTCCCTGACTTCCGTCGGTGCTCCGCATAAGGGCTCTCCGGTGGCAGACCTGATCCTGCAAGCAGAAGGTACACCGATACAAGGGCCTTTAGTCGATGGCATCAACCTGGTGTCTAAAGCTATCACCTGGGCACAAGGTCTGGATCCGAGCAGTTTCCCGCATGATTCTCTGGCTGGTGGTCGCAGCCTGACCCTGGCAGGATCTGCTCAATTCAACCAGAAATATCCGCTCGGTATGCCAACCACCGCCTGCGGTGAAGGTAAGGAAAAAGACGGTGATATTCGTCATTATTCATTTACCGGTATAGGTCAAGTCACCAATCCGCTCGATCCTGATTCAGCCTTGACAGTTACAGCTCTACTCATTGATGGCGGCAAGGAAAATGATGGTCTGGTCTCCCGCTGTAGTGCCAAATTCGGTAAAACCATTCGGGATAACTACAACTGGAACCATCTGGATGAAGTGAACCAGTTCCTCGGATTAAAAAATATCTTTGCTCCAGACCCAGTCGATGTTTATCGCCAGCATGCCAACCGGCTCAAATTGCAAGGCCTGTAATTCAATCTCATCCCTGTCATCCCAATGCACAGGGATTTTCTAATTTTTAAACCGCCAAAATGGAACTTTATGAAAATTGGAACGCATTTTATAACCTTATGCTGCGTGTTATTTGCGGGCCAATATGTGCAGGCTTCCAATTTGCAGCAAGCAGAATCCAGATTTGTTGTGTCGAATTATGCCAAAACACGCTACCCGATTGTATTTGCACATGGCATGGTCGGCTTTAATCACATTGGTTTTGATGCCTTAGGCATGGATTATTGGTATCAAATTTTGCCAGATTCAGCCCGTAATGGTTCAACTGCCTTTGCCACCCGCATCTCACCTTTCAATTCCAGCGAAATCAGAGGTGAACAATATGTGGAGCAACTCAAAGAAGTCATGGCAATCACCGGCGCCAAAAAACTGAATTTAATTGGTCATAGTCATGGTGCGCATAGCGTGCGTTATGCAGCCGGGGTGATGCCGCAACATGTAGCCTCAGTGATGACTGTGGGCGGTGCCAACCAAGGGACAATTGTTGCTTCTGATGTCATGCGACTTGCTAATCAAACCGGAACATCTGAACTGCTCAATACCCTGATCAGCAGTTTTGGCAACGTTATCATGTGGGCACAAGGCTTAGATGGTCAAGCTTTCCCACATAACGCTCTGGCAGCAGGACACAGTACCTCAATTGAAGGCACAGCCGAATTTAACCAGCGCTTTAAACTCGGGCTTTCGCTGAGCCCATGTGGTGAAGGCAAATATACAGACCAAGGCATTGCACTGTATTCAATGACGGGCAATCAACCCGTGACCAATCCCCTAGATGTCAGCGATGCCGCCATGAAAGCCTTGGATCTGCTTTCTGCGAGTAAGGCTGGTGCGAATGATGGAATCGTGTCGGTGTGTAGTGCCAAATTTGGTAAAACGATTCGTGATGATTATCCATGGAATCATCTGGATGAAATCAACTTGTTGTTTGGCATCAAAGGTACCTTTGCGCCTGATCCGGTTGCTGCCTCTCGTCAACATGCCAACCGCTTAAAACTGCAAGGTTTATAGAGTTACACAAGCCTCTATTCCTCCAGAGGCTTTTTCTATCTTATTTTTCTCTAAATTTTTTCTTGAAATTTACTTGTTAATCATGATCAAACTGCATATAAAATATTCATCAAATATAAAAAGAACTGTGAAATAAAATAAATGCAGATACGTTCTATAGAAATCAAAAACAAATTTAAAAGAACCTGTCCCTGTTGCAAACGAAAAGTCATTAATCCTTTTCAATTTAAAAAATATGAGCCTTATTATTGCCCCTCTTGTCATCGACATATTATCGCAAATGTATGGATCAGTATTTTACTGGTTATCACACAATGTTTTATTTGCATTCAACTTTTTAATGCAGGATTCCAGTCTTGGGGATATTTTGTATTATTCCTGATGTTTATTCATAAAATTTTCTTGGATATTTTGGATGCTATGATCTTGCCTTTGCAGGAACATTTCGAATAAATCTACATAAAAATTAGGCATAAAAAATGCGCCCAAAGGCGCATTTTTTCACTCGTATAAAGCTTAAAATTAAGCTTTAGTTTTACGAGCTGGTAATTTTTCACGAATACGTGCAGCTTTACCAGACAATTCACGTAGGTAGTAAAGTTTAGCACGACGAACGTCACCACGACGTTTCACTTCGATACCAGCAACGATTGGAGAGTGAGTTTGGAATACACGCTCAACGCCAACACCGCTAGAAATTTTACGTACTGTGAACGCAGAGTTCAAACCACGGTTTTTCTTAGCAATTACAACGCCTTCGAACGCCTGTAAACGCTCACGGTCGCCTTCTTTTACTTTAACTTGAACAATAACTGTATCACCTGGTGCAAAAGCAGGGATGTTTTGTTTCAATTGTGCGTTTTCAATTACTTGAACTAAAGGATGCTTACCGCTCATGGGGTATCTCCAATATGTGCGAGTCAGAAGAGGTCTGATCATCGCTGGGTATAGAGGCTAAAGCGCATACACCCGATTATCTTTCCCTTTATAGTTGACCATCTCAACCATAAAGAGCCTATTAAAGAATACTTAAATAATTTTAAGTACTTGCTTGAAGACAGAAATGATCACTCATCAATATCTTACAAATCTTTTAGCCATTTTTTCTGCTGCTTGGTCAACTCGACTTTTTCCACCAACTCTGGGCGGCGTTCAAGTGTACGCTGATATCGCTGCAAAAACCGCCATTTTTCAATATTGGCATGATGCCCGGACTTTAACACCTCAGGCACATCCAAACCTTCAAAATGATCTGGCTTGGTATATTGTGGGCAATCTAGAAGACCATCCACAAATGAGTCTTGCACGTGTGACTGTTCATCAGACATGGCACCCGGAAGTCTCCGGATAATACTGTCCAATAAAACCATCGCAGGCAGTTCACCACCCGACAAGACGTAATCTCCAATTGACCATTCCTGATCAACGTATTGCTGGATCAAACGTTCATCGACGCCTTCATAACGTCCGCACAGTACGATGATTCCGTCATATTTGACAAAATCCTGTACCGCAGTTTCGTTTAAGGTTTTTCCTTGCGGTGACATATACACCACAGGAACCTGAACTGCACCCGCTTGCCTTGCAAGCTCTTTGGCATGCTGGATTGCTTTTGCCAGAGGCTCAGCCATCATCACCATACCCGGACCACCACCGAATGGACGTTCATCCACGCGTTTATAGTTGCCCGTCGCATAATCGCGAGGATTGATGCAATGAATTTGCATCAACTCACGTTTTGCTGCGCGCCCGCTAATCCCATAGGCTGTAATCGCTTCAAACATTTCAGGAAAAAGCGTAATGACTGCAAAAAACATCGCAGACTCCCGTATTTCCGAAAAATTCTTAGTAGTCTACGCCCCAATTGACGTAGATACGACCAGCTTCAAGATCAACGCGTTGCACCACATCTTTATGCCATGGGATCATTCGCTCTTCGCCATCGATGCTGTCGGCAGTTGCGCGAACCACCATCACATCGTTAGCACCTGTTTCAAACAGCTCAAAAATTTGACCGAGATTGACTTCTTGTTCCTGATCGTCCAGACCTAACACAGTTAGACCTTTTAAATCAGACCAATAGTACTCATCTACGCCTGCTTGAGGCAGTTGCGATTTAGAGATCCAGACATTGGAGCCAACCAGTTCGTCTGCGCCAGTGCGATCACTCACACCTTTCAGCGAAACAACCAGGCCTTTACCATGTGGTTTCCAACGTTTTACATCGACAATTTGCCAACCTGCTTTGGTCTCAATGTACCAAGGCAGATAGTCAAATATGTTGCTCATAGGTTCTGTATTGGAATAGACCCAGAGCCACCCATTTAATCCATATGCTGAACGCAACTGTCCAATCTGAATACGATCTTCTGGAACATTCTGTGTTGGTGTCATGGGCAAGCTACTACCTAATTTATATAAAAATTATGCAGCAACTGCAGCTTTTTTAGCTTGAGCAGCTAAAGAAGCAACACGATCAGAAGGTTGAGCACCTTGAGAAACCCAGTGAGCAAAACGGTCAGCATCTAAACGAAGTTTTTCTGCTTTACCTTGAGCTGTAGGGTTGAAGAAACCGATACGTTCGATGAAACGACCGTCACGTGCATTACGGCTATCAGTCACAATGATTTGATAGAACGGACGTTTTTTAGCACCACCGCGTGCAAGACGAATAACAACCATGATAGAACCTTATAGTTTTTACGGATTATCCCTGCATCGACCATCGATACATTTCAAACCCCTTTCATAGAGGGCAGTATTTTACTTGAACTTTGCCCTGAATGAAAGATCAAAAAGTGTTTAGGTAGAATTTTGGATTTGTTTTAGCGGCCGTCCCAGTTGGAAGTGGCTGTAGGTGTACATGGAGTTGAGGTTTTTTCCCAACACTTATTGCCAGAACTATCCAAAACAATCACACCAGTTCCAGTTTGCGAGGTATTATTCTCAGGAGTAGCTGTTAGTTCCCAACTTGATGTAGTAACAGATAAATCTAACTTATAAAGTGGTGTACCCTCTTTTGGAATTACATTACCACCATACACAGCACCAATGGTTGCACTAGCATAATTTCCATTTGTTATTTTAAATTTGGTAAGATTTTGTGCAATTGCCATCATTTCAGCTTGGGCATTTACACGATGTGTTCTTATTTTATAATTTTGATAGGCTTTGTTGCATAAAGCCTTTGACGGCAGAGTTTTCCTAAGTTGCTAAAATTTAGGTTACAACTTGGGTATGAGGTCTGCCTAATTCTGTAAATTTATTTAATACGGCTACGCGTGCATGGATCTCATTCACTTGGCTTTGAAAGTTTCTCGCACGGAGTTTATCGCCTAATAACTTGATGCAATGCATCTTAGTTTCAACCAAACTTCGCCGATGATAGCCTGACCAATTTTTCCATATTGTTCTTCCTAAACGTTTAACTGTTCGAAGTAATTCATTTCGCTCTAGCGAGCTGGTCTTTGTATCTTTCCAAGGTTTCGCATTTTTTCTTGGCGGAATCACCGCATGTGCTTGTCGGTCTGCAATTACTTGACGGCATTGCTTGGTGTCATAAGCCCCATCAGTATAGACAGAGTCAATCTGCTCATCTTGTGGAATCTGATCGAGTAAATCACCAAGCACTTGTGAATCACTCACATTATTTGTAGTGAGTTGAATAGCGCGTATTTGAAGGGTTTTAGCATCTATACCAATATGAAGTTTACGCCATTGGCGACGATATTCAGGTTGGTGTTTCTTACGCTTCCATTCACCTTCGCCTAGAAACTTTAAGCCAGTAGAATCAACGAGTAGCTGGAGACCATTACTGCTTTTTTGATAGTTAATTGCAATATCAATATGCTTTTGTCTTCTGCAGATGGTGGAATAGTCTGGTGCTGTCCAATCTAATCTACAAAGATGAATGAGACTTTGCACAAAGCCAGTGACCATACGTAAAGAAAGACGAAATAAAGATTTGATCATTAAACAGCATTGGATGGCTGTATCTGAATAAGTTTGATTTCGACCATGTTTACCTTTGGGTTGAGCGTACCATTGAGTCTTGGGATCAAACCAAATTGAGAGATTTCCTCGATTTATTAATGCACTGTTATAAGAAGACCAATTGGTTGTACGATAGATTTTAGGTGTGGGCTTATTCATTTGAGAATTATATTGTGGAATAAGCCTTTATAGATAGTTTTGTGCAACAAAGCCTTGGATAACTAATTGATCACTTTCTTGATCTTTTAAATTGGACTCACCGATTCCACCACGGGATAACAAATCATCACTAATGGTGAAATTTAAACTCCCATCTGATTTTTTATTATTGGAAATATTAGAAGGCGATAATACAACTCCACCATATAAAACATCATCATTAATAAATGGCTGAGAAGAATTCAAATTAGCTAATCGAATAGAATTAATGACTGAACCTAGTCCAAATAAAGCTGAACTTTGTAAATTCATCATAGCTTGCTGTACAGTTACACTACGTTGACTAGTTAAAAATAACTGTAATGCAATGGCACTAATTAATAACCCCAATACAATTGATATCATCAATTCAACTAATGTAAAACCACTCTGTTTAGTATAGATTCTCATATTAAAATGCCTCCATAACTAAACATTTAGCATTCACAATGTATGCGCCAGTAGCTGTATCAACACAGTTACTAAGATCTGAGGCAATAATACTAGTTTTTCCCCATGCAACATATATGCAATTCAAAGTACTTTTTACACAATTTTCAACAATTATTGTTTGTCCATTATCCGAAGCCTTAGCCAAAATTTCTGTAGCATCATGTTGTGCCATCAGGGTGGAATTACATTTAGGAATTGCTAGACTTTTAGGTATTGTAATATCATTAATACCAGTACACGTATCTATCGAGACAACATTGTTAATTGCATTTTTATAATCAGATAAGGCTGTACGATTTACCCTCATACGTTCAGCTAAATCTCGTGCATTATTCATTGCGACCGTATACTCAGTTGCCTCTTGGGCTGCATCCATTGCTCTTAATTGCAAAGCCGAAAATCCCAGCACCCCCAAGGCAAGTATAAATAAAGCAACTAATACCTCCATTAAACCAACGCCCTTTTGATTCGTACTATTTATCATCAACATATACCCGTTGTTATTCTATCCACTGTGCCAGTTTTCGAAACAAAAATAGTTTTGCTTGTTTTAATTTCTGAATTACACAAAGTAAATTCTAAAGGCACGATTTGAGGGATTTTTCTTGGATTATTATCTGGATCTGTATCACATGGTGTTGATGTAGCAGGTGGAACTGGATTACAAACCGGATTGTCTACGAGCTTTTCACGCTGCTTTGCGGTCCCCAATCCTGTGAAAATAACATCAATTGCATCACTTGTTAGTTCAATATCATCATTTGGAGAGATCCAAGAAAATGTAGTTGCCGTATTTGCAGGGCATACAACATTTATCTCACTTGTACTTGGATCTGTTTCTGTCGGGCAAGTTAATTTAATCGTAATATTTTTCCGTAATGAAATAGCTTGCCCCCTTGCTTCTCCAAGAACTAAAGCAAAATCTCGAGCGGTAGTATCCAATTTTCTTTTTGCGATGAGATCACCAAACGAAGGAGCAGCAATCATCGCGACAATTGCCAACACCGCAATCGTCACCATTAACTCAATTAAGGTAAATCCTTTCTCTTTTTGCATATTCCCCCCTCTAGGCAAGACCTTGACCCAGTTAAAATAATATCTATAAATTTTACAAAACCCACACAGAGCAGATAAAAGGCATAAAAAAACAGATAACTGTCATTTCCCAGTTATCTGCTTATTTTTAAATAAGAAAAAGAATTTTAAATAGTTAACATTCTAAGCCTGTGTTACAGGAATACGTAACTCTTTAGGCAGGCTAAAGGTAATGTTCTCTTCCCGTCCATCCAACTCTTTAGGCGCTTGTGCACCCCAGTCCTGTAAACGCTGAATAACTTGTTTAATCAGGATTTCAGGTGCAGATGCGCCTGCTGTTACCCCAATCTGGGCATTTTCTGCAAACCATTCCTGCTTGAGCTCATCGGCATTATCAACCAGATAAGCCGCCTTCCCCATACGTTCCGCCAGTTCACGCAAACGGTTTGAGTTAGATGAATTTGGTGAACCCACAACTAAGACTACATCACAACGTTCAGCCAGATCCCGTACTGCATCCTGACGGTTTTGCGTAGCATAGCAAATATCATCTTTACGCGGACCTTGGATCATTGGGAATTTTTGACGTAAGGCATCAATCACTTTCGCCGTATCGTCAATAGATAAAGTGGTTTGCGTGACAAAAGCGACTTTTTCAGGATTGCGTACCGTTAAAGCGGCGACATCTTCTTCATCTTCAACCAGATAAATCTCACCACCATTTTTTTTGTCATATTGCCCCATGGTGCCTTCAACTTCCGGATGGCCTTCATGACCAATCAGGATCGCTTCTACACCTTCACGAGCATATTTAGTCACCTCAATGTGCACCTTAGTCACCAATGGACAAGTCGCATCAAAAACCTTTAAACCACGACGTTCAGCTTCTTGTTGTACGGCTCTAGAAACACCATGCGCGCTAAAAATCACGATATTATCGTCAGGAACTTCGTCGAGTTCATCGACAAAAATTGCACCACGCTGACGTAAGTCATCGACCACAAATTTGTTATGCACCACTTCATGCCGCACATAAATTGGGGGGTTAAAGCATTCTAGGGCACGGTTCACGATCGCAATGGCACGATCTACACCAGCACAAAAACCACGTGGGTTGGCTAAAACAATTTCCATAGAATCCTCAATACTCATACCATTTTTAGCGGTTCAATTGAAATAAATGTAAACAATCGACTGACAACTATTTAGTTTAAAGCCGCTCTACTCTAAAATAGAGAAGATATTTTATCATATCAGGAAAAATATCATGTCGGGTCTCTTGTTTGTCGTTTCTGCAGCGTCTGGAACAGGCAAAACATCCCTTGTTAAAGCCCTACTTGAGCGTGTCAACAATCTTCACGTTTCTGTGTCACACACTACACGCGGTCAACGACCTGGCGAACTCGATGGCGTGCACTACCATTTCTCTAATAAAGAAGATTTTTTAAATCTGGTCAATGAAGGTGGTTTTATCGAATACGCCGAAGTATTTGGTAATTACTACGGGACCGCACAAGCCACAGTCAAAGAGCAACTGGCTAAAGGTCATGATGTGCTACTGGAAATTGACTGGCAAGGTGCACAGCAGGTTCGTCGACTTTTTCCTGAATCTAAACAAATTTTTATCTTGCCACCAAGCCAGTTTGATCTACGTGAACGCCTGTCTAACCGTGGTACTGATGCTGTGGATGTGATTGAACACCGTCTGAGCTGCGCGGTAGAAGATATGCAACAATATAGCAACTTTGACTATATCATTATTAATGACGACTTTAATAAGGCGCTGCATGACTTGGAAGCGGTGATTATTGCCAATCGTCTGGTACTTAGCCAGCAAGCCAACCGTCATGAAAAACTGATTCAAAAACTGATTACACCGACTGAACAGTGATTAAAACTTGAGTCTATAGACAAAGCCTTTTATACTGAGCAGTCTGTTAAAATTTATTATTCAAACGAGAATTCTTATGGCACGCGTCACCGTTGAAGATTGTTTAGACCATGTAGACAACCGCTTTGAGCTTGTACTAGTGGCAAGCAAGCGCGCGCGTCAATTGGCACGTCAAGGTATTGAACCAACTGTAGAATGGGACAATGACAAACCGACTGTTGTTGCTTTACGTGAAATCGCTTCAGGTCATGTATCAAAAGACATTTTGAAACAACGTGATCAAGACTATCAAACATCAAGTCTGGATCTTGCACTTTCTGCAAATAATCTAAACTTAGACGGTTTTTCTTTCCAGTAAGAGATCGTCACTCAAAAAGCCTAGTTCTAAACTAGGCTTTTTTTGTTATGTGACTTTTATATTTATGCCAGAACGGTTATAACATAAGGGTTAGCTATCAAGTTTGTATTGGTTTTCTGCTCGCTAGCAGCCAAAAACCATCAAACCAGGAAATTCACATTTCTAAAGCGCTTTCAGGTTTTATTTGTAAAAAATTCAGTTGAAAAGGTGTTTTATGCCAGGCCCACAGGTCAGTCAAGCCAAGCAGCAGTTAGAGCTCATTATCGATGCGTATTTAAGTGAAAGCGATGTCGAACGTGTGCTTGCGGCCTGTGATTATGCAGATATGGCGCATGATGGGATTGTGCGCAAAAGTGGTGAACCTTATATTCTACATCCGATTGCGGTCAGCTGTATCTTGGCGCATATGCGTTTGGACACTGAAACTTTAATGGCTGCCCTGCTGCATGATGTGATTGAAGATACCGAATTTAACAAAAATGATATTAGCAAGATTTTTGGTTTTACCGTCGCTGAACTGGTCGATGGTGTCACCAAACTAAGTCATTCTAGCGATAAAGAATATAATAAAGCGGCTTCTTTCCGAAAAATTCTGCAAGCCACCTTACAGGATCCACGTGTCATTATTGTGAAACTGGCCGACCGTTATCACAATATGACCACTTTGGATGCACTACGTCCAGACAAACGGGCACGTATTGCCCGCGAAACTTTTGAAATTTTTGTTCCAATGGCACGTATTGTCGGCATGAATGAAATGGCGGATAATCTGGAACATCTTTGTTATCAGAATCTAGATCTGGACATGTATAACAATGTGCAGGCCGCCCTACTGGAAACCAAGCCAAAACGCTGTGAATATCAGGCCAAGTGGGAAAAGAACCTGACCGAACTGCTGCAACAGAATGCCATTCAAGGCCGGATTAAGAAGAAAAACAACAATATTGAGCTACTGCGCCACTTCGTTAAAAATGACATCGATCTACAAGAATTAACTCACAGCCATGCTTTTGAAATTATTTTACAGAGCATTGCCGATTGTGACCGACTGGCAGAGATTCTGACCCATAGCTTTAAGATTCAAAGCTATGAAGACCATATCCGTCGTCCATTACCGGGTGGCAACCAGTCCCTGATGATGCGACTGAAAGGCGAAAAGACCACTTTGTCTTTGACCATTCAAACCGAACTGATGCGTAAAGCAGCACGTTTTGGTGTTGTACTCGGTGAAAGTGCGCCGCAAGCCTGCCGCTCAGCAATTCAGGCTTCAATGCAAAACCTGAATGTCCTAGTCGATGGCGAATGTGCCAAAACCACTTTCAGTGAATTACTGGACTATTTACATCAGGAAAAAATCTGGGTCTATACCCCACACGGCCATTTACATGAATTACCGCAAGGTGCCACGGCGGTCGACTTTGCTTATGCGGCGAGTTTATTCCTGGGCAACCATGCGGTGGGTGCAAAAATTAATAATGAAACCAAACCACTGTCGACTCCTTTAGTCAGTGGTCAGGTAGTCGAAATCATTACTGATGTCCTTGCGACGCCGAACCCAGATTGGCTCAGTTTTATTAATACCCAGAAAGCTCGTCGTGCTATTCAGAATATTCTGCGCGATCAAGATCCAGATGAGCAACGTTTGGTCGGACAACAGGCTCTCAATCGTGCCTTGAAACTCTTCCATCGTTCTATTCGCGATATGACGGAAGCAGACTGGAAAAACCTTTTGGAATGGCGCCATGTTTCCAGCAAGGAACAGCTGTTTGAACAGATTGCAGTCGGTGATTTATTACCGCAACTGGTGGCCAACCATTTATTTGCCCAAGATCATCATCAGAATATTGCCAGCTCAGACCGTCTGATTCAGGGAACGGAAGGTGTCGATGTCAAATATGCACATTGCTGCAATCCTGTGCTGGGTGATCCGATTCAGGGTCATTTGACCCGTCGCGGTTTGATTGTGCATCGTGCGCGCTGCCACAACCTGCTGCATGAACAGCATCAGCATCCAGAAAATATCATGTTGTTACAGTGGACCTCTGATGACCTCGAAGATATCAGCTTTACTGCCTATCTCAGTATTGACTTGGACATGAATGACGAGCAGATTTCAGACCTGATTTACCAATGCCGTAAAGCGCATTCCGGGGTGGAAATGGTACGTACTCAGGATGACAAAACTTATGTCAATATCGTGGTGCATAACCGTAAACAGATTGCACAGATTATCCGGGATTTACGCATGTATTTCGGCTTTCCACGAATTATCCGCCTGGCTCAGCCCATCGTTTTCAGTGAAGCCTCTAAAGCAAGTTGATCATTTAAAACGATAGTGCTTTGATCGGCCGAATTGATCGAATATGATGTATGTCGATGATAAAAGGAGAAATTAATGTCCCGCCAAGTAATCCATACTGAAAATGCCCCTGCTGCGATTGGTACTTATTCGCAAGCCATTTTAGTGGGTGATACCTTATATCTATCAGGTCAAATTGGTCTGGATCCTTATAGTATGGAACTGGTTGAAGGCATTGAAGCTCAAATTCGCCGGGTGTTTGATAACTTAAAAGCAGTCTGTGAAGCCGCTGGTGGCTCTTTGGCAGATATCGCCAAACTGAATATTTTTCTGACCGACTTATCTCACTTTCAACTGGTCAATCAAATTATGGGTGAGTATTTTGCCCAGCCCTATCCAGCACGTGCCGCTTTAGGTGTGGCTAGCCTGCCTAAAGATGCTTGGGTTGAAATGGATGGCATTGTCATCATTAATCAATAAGTTATAAAAATCACTCAGTCCCCACCCTGCAATATCTCATTCTAAATCATGAATTGCTTTTGTGTGGAAATCCGAGCAGTGCTTGGATTTCCGCTCAGATGGTAGTTTCTTATCTAAATCATCAATCACGATAAAAGCTATTTCAAATGATTTTTATTGACAAACGATAACAATTATCAATAATATTACTTATCTTATTTAATCACTGTGGTTGTGTCCTATGTACGTTTGTCTATGCCGTGGCATTACAGATCAAGACATTAAAGATGCTATTGCAAATGGCGCTGAGAGTTATCGTGATGTACGCGATATGTTGGACTTGGGAACTTGCTGTGGCCGCTGTGCACCAGAAGCCCGTATGATTATCAGTGATGAAGTTTCACAAATTGCAGCACGACTGGCCGTTGCAGCATAAATTTAGAAAGATTTCTCCCTATAAACATAATGAAAAAACAATGATCTTTGGTCATTACTCCTCCCCCGCCTTTGACTCTGGCGGGTTTTTATTGCCATTCATCTGAATCGATTCGATGTTGATTTTCATTTGCTGTTCCTTGACATCCTCACCTCCCTAAATAGAGCTGATTCCTCCTGCGAGACGCTTATGCCCAAGCGCAAGTATGTTCTTAGCACTATTCAAGTCCCGCTGCCTATCTAAACATCTATAAAAGTTTATGAATATAAACCTTATTAAATTAAAGATTTATACTTTGTTTACATATAAACTATGAATAATCATGTAGCTTACCATATAACATTTCGATAGTCTTTTTTTGC